>JBIKLY010000027.1:0-33383 GCA_044359525.1 Rhodocyclaceae bacterium
CATTAAAGATCCGGTAGAAAAAGAAGGAATCAGCCGCCGGTCATCGACATGAAGCGGACCACCTGCGGCGAGTTCATCTGTTCGGTGAAATCGTGGCCTTTGGCCTTGATGCCCATGGTGTGCATGATCGCCTGCAGCAGTGGGCCGTCGTCGTCCGGATGCTCACGCAGCAGGGGCAGAAGGCTGATCGCATCGTTGTTGCCAAGGCAGGGGTAGAGCTCACCCTGAGCGGTGATGCGAACGCGATTGCAGCTGTCGCAGAAGTTGTGGCTGTGCGGCGAGATGAAGCCGACCCGCGTCTGCGTACCGGGGATTCGCCAATAGCGTGCCGGGCCGCCGCTACTCTCGGTTGACGGGAGCAGGGTGAAGCGCGTCTGCAGGCGCTCGATCGCTTCCTCGCTGCTGAAATAAGTGGCTTGGCGACCGTGGCCAATCTCGCCAAGCGGCATTTCTTCAATGAAGCTGATATCAATGCCCTTGTCGACGGCAAACTGAACGAGATCGATGAATTCGTCGTCGTTGCGGTCGCGCATCATGACGGTGTTGAGCTTGATGCGCGAGAAACCGGCGGCTTTCGCTGCGTCGATACCGCGCAGTACCTTTGTGAGGTCACCGACGCGGGTGATTTCCTTGAAGCGGTCGGCACGCAAGGTGTCGAGGCTGATGTTGATACGCTTCACGCCGGCATCAATGAGTGGCTGGGCAAAACGGTCAAGCTGCGAGCCGTTGGTCGTCATGACCAGCTCTTTCAGGCCTTCAAGGCGGGCGATCTGCTCCAGAAGCCAGACTGCATTGGGCCGCACCAGTGGTTCGCCGCCGGTGATGCGTACCTTGGTGACACCCATGCCGACAAAGGTGCTGGCGATACGCAGGCATTCTTCCAGCGTCAACACCTGATTACGTGGCAGAAAAGTCATTTCCTCGGCCATGCAGTAGGTGCAGCGGAAGTCGCAACGGTCGGTAATCGACAGCCGGATATAGGTGACATGGCGTCCGTACTTGTCCACCAGCGTGCCGTCGGCATGTGAGGAAGTAGCCACCGTGCTTGTCGGCACAAAGCCGGCGAGAGACGACGGCAGAGTTTCAGGCTTCAACGATTCATTACGCATGGAGTAAATGCCTTGCGGGGGGCGGCCGGAGCACCGGTCAGAATAAGAAGGGGTTGGTTCCTGATTATAGCGAACTTGCCTACGAATTGAGTCAGAACGTCGCTGGAGCTCGCTGGAGGCTGCCAACGGGCAGCGGTCATCGAGGCGGCAATGTGCGGTCTTGCCGAAGCGCCTGTTTGCATGCTCATGGCTGTGTCATGCACTTTGCTTTAGAATCATCTGCATCGTTCGCCCCGAATCCTGATTATTGATGAGCCATGCCAAACGTGATGCGGAATATTTTCGACACAAGCCACTTGCCAAAACACTTGAGCGAGCTGAAAAAAATGTCGCTGTTCGTCGAGTTGACGGCACGCGAGATCAAGATCGTTCACGGCTTCATGCACGAGCGAAAATACCTCAAGGATGAGGTGGTTTTTGACGAAGGCGAGGACGGGCAGGCGATTTACATCATCCTTGAGGGCAAGGTTCTGATCTGTCACCAGGGCCAGGCCGAGAAGCCGATTGCGACACTGGAGAGCGGTAACTTCTTCGGCGAACTGGCCTTGCTGGATAGTGCGCCGCGCGCGGCACAGGCACGCGCCGCTGACAATTGCACGCTCGCGGTCTTTTTTCGCGGCGATTTCCTGAGCCTGATGGTGTCGCACGCGCTGATTGCCTCAAAAATCGCCTTGCAGCTTGCCCGTCACCTGGGGGTACGTCTGCGCACCGTCGTGCGCAGCGACCTGGGACCGCTATGAGAGAGGCGCGCTACCGTAGCGGGCCGCTCGTCTGGTGCGCGATTCTTGCCGCAACCTGTCTGCTGCTCTTCCTTTTCCAGAAAATTCTCTGGCTGGTCGTGCCATTTCTGTTCGGTTTGATCATCTATTACCTTCTGTATCCGCTGCAGCAGCGGCTGGTACTCGGTGGCATGTCACGCGACGCCTCAGCCGCACTGGTCAGTGGTGCGGCTTTTTCGCTGGCCGCTGGCGGGGTGGTGTTGATGTTCCCCTGGGTCTCCTCGCACCTCGTCTCGTGGCAGGAGTCGGCGACGCGTTATATCGAGGGGGGGCTGCTTTTTATTGCCGAAACGCTGGCCTGGGTGGAGAAGAGCTATTCGCTTGCCGCCAAGGCGCATTTGAGCGAACAGCTGACGCATCAGATCAGCACGCTGGGTGACAAGCTGGCCGGTACCTACCTTACCGACGCGGCCCTGACCACCGCCGCCTGGCTGCCTTCGATGCTGCTGGCGCCGTTTCTGGCATTTTTCTTTTTGCGTGATGGCTGGCGCTTCAAGAAGTTTTTGAGCCGGGCGGTTCCCAACGCTTTTTTTGAGCGAACGCTCTATTTGCTTGACCAGGTTGATCACACCGCAAGGCAGTATTTTCAGGGGTTGATCAAGCTGACTGTGCTTGACACCCTGTGCCTTGCTGTCGGACTGTGGCTGATTGGCGTATCCGCCCCGTTTTTGCTTGGCCTGGTGACGGCGGTGCTGGCCTGGGTGCCTTACATCGGGTCGATTCTTGGGTGTTTGCTGGTGGTTCTCGTGGCCGCTACCGACTACCCGGGGGATCCGCTGGTGGCCTACAGCGCCATCGGGCTGTTTATCTGGGTGCGCCTGCTTGACGACTTCTTTTTCATGCCGCTGACGATCGGGCGCAGCCTGAAACTGCACCCGCTGCTTACGGTCGTGATGATTTTTGTCGGTGGTGCCGTCGCAGGCGTGGCTGGCTTGATGCTGGTGTTGCCATTACTCGGGGTGGTCATGGTCCTTGGTGAAACCATCGGTGAAATCGTCACCGACCCGCGTTTACGTGCCCGCCATGCTTTTGCCAAGCATCTGCGGCACCGTCAGGTGACGCGTGATCTGCAGTTGTAGCTTATTCACAGCGTCCTCTAATCAGCCCCGCAACACTGCTTGAACTTCTTCCCGCTGCCACACGGGCAAGGGTCATTCCGGCCGACCTTCGGGTCTTCGCGGCGGATGGTTTTGGTGCCGCGTTTGGCCGCCCAGAAGCGGTAAATGTCGGCGATGGTTTGCGGTAGATCTTCTTCGCAGTCATTTTCCATCTGTTCGCGCTCTTCGCCTTCCGGCCACTCTTCGCCGTGTTCGCGGGCGGCGGCTTCGGCTTCGCCGGTGAGCAGCATCAAGGGGAAGAGGCGTTCGTCGAGGTAGGTAATTTCCTCGCTGTCTTCCTTGCCTTCTTCTTCGCCGAGGGCTTCGAACCAGTCTTCTTCGGCTGCATCGACGCCATGCAGGTAGGCCTGGCACCACGGAACGTAGTCGCTGGGCCCGTCTTCCGTGTCGTCCTTGGCGTAGAGCAGCAATACGGGCGGTTCGCCGCGCGCCAACTCGGCTTCGAGTACGGCGGCAAAACGACGCAGCAGTTCGGCGGCTTTGCGGCCGTTTTCGGTATCGAGTACTTCTTCGCTGCCGAGGGTATCCGCCAGCCACTCTTCTTCAGGGATCGGCTGCGGGCCGGAGAGGGCTGCGCACAGATAGCCCTGAATCTCGTCGAGGCGCATGGCTTCGGGCAGAGACGGATCGTCGAGCAGTGTTTCGAGGCGGTCAAGCTGGTTGTCGGGGAGTTGTGCCTGGACGGTCATGATTTCAGCCTCGGGTGTTTGATTGCGTGTCAAAGGTGGATAAATCAACCGCAGGCGCGGGCTTCCAGCCTTTTTTGCGGTGTTCGGCGACGACGTTGGTGAATATTCCGCCGCGTACGTAGAACTTGGCGGTAAGCCGCATGTAGCGGGGCTTGGTGGCTTTCACCAGGTCATCAAGGATGCGATTGGTGACATCTTCGTGAAAGCAGCCTTCATTCCGGAAAGACCACATGTAGAGCTTGAGGCTTTTTAGTTCGACACAGGCTTTCTCGGGAATGTAGTCGAGAATCAGCGTGGCAAAGTCCGGCTGGCCGGTTTTCGGGCAGAGACAGGTGAATTCGGGGATTTCCATGTGAATGTGGAAATCCCGCTGCGGTGCGGGATTTGGGAAAGTTTCAAGGCTTTTGGCGGGCTGTGTGGTCATTGTTGGTCCGGAGCAAAACGAATCGGGCTGGCAAAATGCTATTATAGTCGCCCAATTTGACCAGTGCGGCGTCATACAAGGCTTACAAGGAATACTGCTGCCGCTTCTGAGCGCCACAATCCAACTTCATGCGTCTGACCAAGCTAAAACTCGCCGGCTTCAAATCTTTCGTCGATCCGACCACCATTGCCCTGCCGGGGCAGCTGGTTGGCGTGGTCGGACCGAATGGCTGCGGCAAATCCAACGTGATGGATGCCGTGCGCTGGGTGCTCGGCGAATCGAAAGCCTCCGAGCTGCGCGGCGAATCGATGCAGGACGTGATCTTCAATGGTTCAGGGACGCGCAAGCCGGTATCGCGCGCCGCCGTCGAACTGGTGTTTGATAATTCGCTGGGCCGCATCGCCGGCCAGTGGTCGCAATACGCCGAACTGTCGGTCAAGCGGCTGCTCACCCGCACCGGGCAGTCCGAGTACTACATCAACAACCTGCACGTCCGGCGCAAGGACATCACCGACCTGTTTCTCGGTACCGGCCTCGGGCCACGCGCTTACGCCATCATCGGGCAGGGGACGATTTCGCGCATCATCGAGGCCAAGCCCGATGAGTTGCGCGTGTTCCTTGAAGAAGCGGCAGGCGTCACCAAGTACAAGGAACGGCGCAAGGAAACTGAAAGCCGCATCGCCGATACGCGAGAGAATCTGACGCGCGTTGAGGATATCCGTCTCGAACTCGGTTCGCAGATGGAACGCCTTGAAGCGCAAGCCGCCGTTGCCCGCCAGTATCGTGAATACAACGACGACCTGACACGCAAGCGGCAACTGCTCTGGCTGTTGCGGCGCAACGATGCACAGACCGAGCGTGAGCGTCTGCAACGTGAAGTCGAGCGTGCGGCGATTGATCTCGAAGCGCAGACGGCGGCGTTGCGTGAAACCGAGGCCCGCCTTGAAGAGGCGCGCGAAGGCCACTTTGCGTCGAGCGACGGCCTGCACAGCGCACAGAGCGATCTATTCACCGCCAACGCCGAGGTGGCCCGGCTGGAAGCCGAGATTCGCCACCGGCGCGAGTCGCAGCGCGAATATGAAAGCCGGCTGGAGCAGTTGACCGAGGACCGGGTGCATTGGCAGGAGCAGGCCGAAAAACTGGTTACCGATGATGCCCGCTGGCGGACGCTCCTGGCGCTTGCCGACGATCGTGTCGAACAGAGCGAAATGCGTCTTGAAGCGCAGCAGGAGCGCTTGCCGCTGGCTGAGGAGGAGCATGCCAAAGCGCAGGAAGAGGTCAATCGCCAGCGCATCGAGATTGCCCAGGCCGATCAGCGCCTGCAGGTTGAGCAGACGAATCGTGCGCACGCGCAGCGCTCGCTGCAGACCATCGCCGGGCGACGCGAACGTTTGGCACAGGAGCGTGAAGCACTGCCGGTGCCCGATCATGCCGAATTCGAATTCAAGCAGGAAGAACTCGCTGCACTGCGCGAGCGGATCGCTGAGGCGCAGGAGCAGCAGCGCGTTCAGCAACAGGAATTACCGCAGTTCGAGCAGCAGCGGCGCGACGTGTTGGCCGAAGTACAGCACGCACAGAAGGAGCGTGCCGAGGCGCATGCGCGGCGCGCAGCGCTGGAGCAACTGCAGAAACGTGTTCAGGACGATGGCAAGCTGGGCGACTGGTTGCACCGGCATCGTCTTGATCACCGCCAGCCGCTTTGGAAATCGCTGCACGTTGAAGCCGGCTGGGAAGATGCCGTCGAAGCCCTGTTGCGCGAGCGCTTGGGTGCGCTCACCGCTGATGGCGCGGATGCCGCGTGGAGCAAGGATCGGCCGGGCAAGAAGCTGACCCTGCTGCTGCCGGTTGAAGGTCCGGTGGCGAGCAGCGGCGCCGATCATCTGCTGGCGCGCATTCGTTGCGACGATGCGAAGCTGGCCGCCATCCTTGCCGACTGGCTGGGCGAGGTACTGACTGCGCCTACCCTGTCTGCCGCACTGGCGCTTCGCGCGGAACTGTCGGCAACCGCGTGCTGCGTGACGCCGGGGGGCGATATCGTCAGCCGGCAGAGCGTTACCCTGTTTGCGCCGGATGCCGGTGAACACGGCTTGCTTGAGCGGCAACGCGAGATCGAAGAGCTGGCCGGGCTGATCGAACAGCGCGAGGAAATGGTCGAAGAAGCGCAAGCCAAGCTGCTGGCCGTTGAGGCACGCATGGTTGATGCGCAAAATGCCTTGCAGGAAGCGCGCAAGCATCTCGATGACCTGCAAAACCGGGCGCATGCAATTCAGGTTGAAACACTGAAGATTTCGCAGGCGCTCGACCGCTTTCGCGAGCGACAGGCGCAGATTGACGACAGCCTGGCCGAGATGGCGGCCGAGGAGGAGGGCGAAAGTGAGCGTCTGTTCATTGCCGATGAAGCGATTGAGGTGCAGCGCGAGCAGCTCATGCAGTTGCAGACTGTCATGTCGGGCGCAAAAGCGCGTTTTGAACAGACCGAACGGGCGCTGCGTGACGAGCGTGAACAGGTCAATGGCGTTGAGCGCGAGTTGCGCGAGGCGCAGTTCTCTCAGCGTGAGTGCCGCAACAAGCTCGAAGAAATTCTGGCCAATCGCAACCTGGCAACCAAGCAGCTTGAACGGATTGTCGAAGAGCTGGCGCGCTGCGCCGATAACGCCGGCGCCATGCAGGCCGAGGATCTGGAACCAAAACTGCAGGAAGCGCTCGATCACCGCGTAGCCCGCGAGCACGCTCTGGCGAGTACGCGCGATGCCCTGGAAGCTGCAACAAACGGCCTGCGCGCGCTGGAAGAGCAGCGCCTGAAGGTTGAGCAGAGTCTCAACCCGCTGCGCGACCGGATCGGTGAGCTGAAACTCAAGGAGCAGGCTGCCAGTCTTAATTTCGATCAGCTCGCGCTGCAGCTTAACGAAGTGCAGGCCGATGAACAGGCGCTGGCCAGTGAGCTGGCAGGTGCGCGGGTCGGCCCGCTGCAAAGCGGGATTACGGCCCTGCAACGCTCGATTGAAGCGCTCGGCGCGGTCAATCTCGCGGCGCTCGAAGAACTCGATTCAGCGCGTGAGCGTAAAGGCTATCTCGACGCACAATCGGAAGATCTGACGCAGGCGATGGAGACACTGGAAAACGCCATCCGCCGCATTGACCGGGAAACGCGCGATCTCCTGCAAGCAACCTACGACTCGGTCAATCGCAGTTTTGGCGAGCTTTTCCCGATTCTCTTTGGCGGCGGCGAAGCGCGACTGATCATGACCGGCGACGAGATTCTCGACTCCGGCGTGCAGGTCATGGCGCAGCCACCGGGCAAAAAGAACTCGACGATTCATCTGCTGTCTGGCGGTGAGAAGGCGTTGACCGCGATTGCGCTGGTGTTTTCGATGTTCCAGCTTAACCCGGCGCCTTTCTGTCTGCTTGACGAAGTCGACGCGCCGCTGGACGATACCAACACCGAGCGCTTCTGCTCGATGGTGCAGCGCATGTCGGTCAACACACAGTTTCTGTTTATCAGCCACAACAAGATTGCGATGGAAATGGCGCAGCAGCTGGTCGGTGTGACAATGCAGGAATCCGGCGTCTCGCGCATCGTCGAAGTCGATATGGAAGAAGCTCTGCGCATGCGCGAGCAAATCGTTTAGGAATTGATATGACCGAACTGCAGATGGGCCTGATCGGCCTCGGCACCGCCGCAGTGGTTGGCGTAGTGGCCTACAATAAATGGCAGGAACGCCAGCACCGCAAGCTCGCCGAAAAAATGCTCGATGCGCAGCATGAGGATGTTTTGCTTGATGCCGCGGCAAGTGGGCCGAGCGTAGATGCTTTTGTTGAAAATGAGGGAGAGGCCTTCGCTGTTTCATCGGAGAGCGCCAATTTGCCTGCGCATGCTGCTGACGAGCGTATTGAGCCGGTGCTGCGTCTTGATCCACGACTGGAAGAGCCGGCTCAGCCGCGCGATGAGCCGCTTGCCCGTGAGGCTGCCCGTCAGTTTGCAGAATCAGCGGAGCCGGTCATTGCAACAGCACCGCAAAATGTCGAACCCGAGCCGATGCCGGTCGCGGCGCGCAGCGCAGACGATACGAAAGAAGCACGCGATAACGTTCAGCCGTTTCATCTGCTCTCGCCGGTAATCGACTACGTCGCATCCTTTGAGGCCGTCGAGCCGGCACCGGCCTATCAGATACTCGAATCACAGCGAGATGTCCTGGCGCGCGTGCGCAAGCCGTTGCACTGGATCGGTTACAACGAGCGTTCGCGCGAGTGGGAACCGATTATTGATGACGGTGAGAGCGAATACCGGCGCATCCGCATCGGCCTGCAACTGGTTGATCGCCATGGTCCGGCACGAGACAGCGATCTGTCGACCTTTCATATCGCCATGCAGGATTTGTCTGACGAATTGATGGCAATCGTGGATCTCCCGCCGCGCCAGCCGGCGCTGGAAACGGCGGCGCAACTCGATGAGTTTTGCGCCGGTGTCGACATTCAGATCGGCATCAATGTAATCAGCCAGGGCCAGGTATTCCCCGGTACAAAATTACGCGCGCTGGCCGAAGCGGCCGGTATGGCGATCGACGGTGAAGGGCGCTTTGTGCGCTGCGACGACGATGGCAAGGTTATGTATCTGCTGACCAATCATGAGTCGGCAGGTTTCTCGGTTGAGTCGATGAAAACCATGAGCACGCACGGCGTCACCTTCCTGCTCGACGTGCCGCGTGTCTCGCACGGGGACCGGGTGTTCAACCAGATGCTTGATCTGGCGCGGCGATTTGCCGATGCGTTGCATGGTTCTCTGGTCGACGATAACCGGCGTCCGCTGTCGGAAGGTGCGCTTGAGCCGATCCGTCGTCAGGTCGCTCAGTATCAGGCCGCGATGGCTGCACGCAGCCTGCCGGCGGGCGGGCCGCTGGCACTGCGCCTGTTTTCCTGATTCTGCGGGATGAGCGCCGCCGAACGCGCCCGTCAATTACGGGCCGAAATCGACCGACACAACTATCAGTATTACGTCCTTGATGCGCCGCTGATTCCGGATGCCGAGTTTGACCGGCTGTTCCGTGAGCTGCAGGCGCTTGAAGTCGAGAACCCCGAACTGGCGAGCACCGATTCACCGACGCAACGGGTGGGTGCGGCACCGCTGCCGGAGTTCAAGTCGGTCGCGCATCGCACGCCCATGCTGTCGCTCAATAATGCGTTTTCCGATGAGGAAGTCGAAGCCTTTGATCGCCGCGTCCGCGAAGGCCTCGAGGCCGGCGGCCAGATTGACTATTCTGCCGAGCCGAAATTTGACGGTCTGGCCGTCGGTCTCGTCTATGAAAACGGGATTCTGACTTGTGGTGCAACGCGCGGTGACGGCAGCACCGGTGAAGACGTGACGCAAAACTTGCGCACGCTGGGCTGCATTCCCTTGCGCTTGCGCGGTAGCGGCTGGCCGCACGTGCTGGAGGTACGCGGCGAGGTGCTGATGTTCCGCAGCGATTTTGCTCGCCTCAACGACCGGCAGCGCGAGAAGGGTGACAAGGAGTTCGTCAATCCACGCAATGCTGCCGCCGGCAGTTTGCGTCAGCTCGATTCACGCATCACCGCCAGTCGCGCGCTGCGTTTTTTTGCCTACGGCGTGGGCGTCGTCGAGGGCTGTCAATTACCGGGCAGGCATTCGGATCTGCTTGATCTTCTGGCTGGCTGGGGCTTCCCGGTTGCGGCGGAACGGCGCTGTGTTGCGGGCGTTGCCGGTTTGCTGGCCTACTACGCGGAAATCGGCCGCAAGCGCGCGTCCTTGCTCTATGACATTGATGGCGTCGTGTATAAACTCAATGATCTGGCGGCACAGGAGCGGCTTGGCTTTGTCTCGCGTGCCCCACGCTTTGCCATTGCGCACAAGTTCCCCGCCGAGGAGGCGATTACCGAGCTGTTGGCGATTGATATCCAGGTCGGCCGGACCGGCGCGCTGACGCCGGTGGCGCGTCTGGCGCCGGTCTTCGTCGGTGGCGTGACGGTGACCAATGCGACGCTGCACAACGAGGATGAAGTGCGCCGCAAGGACGTGCATATCGGCGATACCGTGGTGGTGCGTCGTGCCGGTGATGTCATCCCCGAAGTGGTTCGCGTGCTGCCGGAAAAACGCCCGATTCTGGCACCGGAATTTATCATGCCGAAGACCTGTCCGGTTTGTGGTTCGCAGGTCGTCCGCGCCGAAGACGAGTCGGTGGCGCGTTGCAGTGGCGGCCTTTACTGCCCGGCGCAACGCAAGCAGGCGCTGATACACTTCGCCTCGCGTCGCGCCATGGATATCGAGGGGCTCGGTGACAAGCTGATCGAGCAGCTGGTCGATCATGACATCGTGCGCACGCCGGCTGATCTGTACCGGATGGGCCTGATGGCGCTGATCGATCTCGAACGTTTCGCCGAGAAGTCAGCCAATAATCTGCTGACTGCCATCGAACGCAGCAAGCAGACAACGCTGGCGCGCTTTATTTATGCGCTGGGTATCCGAAACGTTGGGGAGGCGACAGCCAAGGATCTGGCGCGGCACTTTGGCAGCCTGGATCGCTTGCTGGCAGCTGATGAAACGCAGTTGATGCAGGTCAACGATGTGGGTCCGGTTGTCGCGCAATGTCTGCGCCAATTCTGTAGCGAGCCGCATAATATCGAGGTGATCGAGCAACTGCGTGCTGCCGGGCTGACATGGCGTGAGGGCGAGGCGGTGCCGTTGGCCAGCAGCGCCGTCGCCGGCAAGGTGTTCGTATTGACCGGAACACTGCCATCGCTGGCGCGCGAGGCGGCAAAAGAATTAATCGAAGCGCAAGGCGGTAAAGTTAGCGGTTCGGTATCAAAGAAAACGGATTTTGTGGTCGCTGGCGCCGAAGCCGGTTCCAAGCTGGAAAAGGCTCGGGAACTTGGCGTGGCGGTGATCGACGAAGCACAGTTGCTGGACATTCTGCAGCAAAAAAACGAAGGGGAAATGTAATGAAAAAGGTCAAAAAAGCTGTCTTTCCGGTCGCCGGTCTGGGGACCCGGTTCTTGCCTGCTACCAAGGCCAGCCCGAAGGAGATGTTGCCAATTGTTGATAAGCCACTGATTCAGTATGCCGTCGAAGAAGCGGTGGCGGCGGGTATTACCGACATGATCTTTGTCACCGGGCGCAGCAAGCGCGCCATCGAGGATCACTTCGACAAGTCTTACGAGCTTGAAAACGAGTTGATGTTGAAGAACAAGACGGAGATGCTCGAGTTCGTGCAGAACCTGCTGCCGAAGAACATCAATTGCATCTACATCCGGCAGCCGGAGGCGCTCGGTCTCGGCCATGCGGTACTGTGTGCCAAGCCGGTAATCGGTGACGAGCCATTCGCCATCCTGCTGGCTGATGACCTGCTCGATGGTGAACCACCGGTTCTGAAGCAGATGACCGACAAGTACGACTACTATCGCTGCTCCGTAATCGGTGTGCAGGATGTGCCGCGCAGCGATACCCGAAGCTACGGTATCGTCAAGGCCAGCCCGGTCGCTGAACGGCTTGAGCGCATCGAAGGGATTGTTGAAAAGCCGAAGCCGGAAGAGGCACCGTCGACGCTGGCCGTGGTTGGGCGATACATCCTGACGCCGCGCATTTTTCACCACCTCGAAAATGTGACACCCGGTTCGGGTGGCGAAATCCAGCTGACCGATGGTATTGCCGCACTGCTCGCGGAAGAGCAGGTTCTGGCCTATCGCTATGCGGGTAAACGCTACGATTGTGGCTCCAAGCTGGGTTATCTTGAGGCTACCGTCGTTTTTGGTCAGCGCCATCCGGAAGTCGGGGCGGCGTTTTCGGACTATCTGAACAACAGGGATAAATCATGACGGACACCCAGTACGCCAAGGACATTCTCGCTTCCGCAGATCTGATTCATTCGGCTGAAGCTGTTGCGGCAGCAGTCAGCCGTTTGGCTGCCGAGGTCACCGAAAAATTGCGCGACACCCATCCTGTGCTGCTCTGCGTAATGAGTGGCGGGGTCCCCTTTGCCGGCCAGTTGATGACCCAGCTGCAATTTCCGCTCGATTTCGATTACCTGCATGTGACGCGTTATGGCCAGGACACGGCCGGTGGGGCCTTGTCCTGGCGCGCCGCACCGTGGACCTCGGTGAAGGGGCGCACCGTATTGGTGGTCGACGACATTCTTGACGAGGGCCTGACCCTCGCCGCGATCCATGAACGCATGCTGCAACTGGGTGCTGCGGCCTGCTACACGGCGGTGGTTGCAGACAAGCTGAATGGCAAGGTCAAACCGATCCGCGCCGATTTTGTCGCACTGACCGTACCTGACCGTTTTGTTTTTGGTTACGGCATGGATGCGCGTGGTGCGTGGCGCAACCTGCCGGCAATTTATGCAATGAAGGAGGACTGAAATGCTGGCAATTATTGGCGGCAGTGGTCTGACGCAACTCGCCAATCTCGACGTATCGCATCGCGAAGTAGTGCGTACGCCCTTTGGCGAGCCTTCGGGTGCCGTCACCTTCGGACAGATCTGTGGCCGTGAGGTGGCATTTCTGGCTCGCCATGGTTATGGGCACACGATTCCGCCGCACGAGGTGAATTACCGGGCAAACATCTGGGCGCTGTGGAAGCGTGGCGCACTCGGTATCATTTCGGTGGCCTCGGTCGGCAGCATCCGGCCTGACCTGAAGCCTGGCGACATCGTGGTCCCGCATCAGATTATTGATTACACCTGGGGTCGCAAATCGACTTATCACGAAGGTCAGGATTGCACGGTGACGCACATTGACTTTACCGAGCCCTATGACCGCTTGCTGCGCCAGAAGCTGATCGACGCCGCAGGGAAAGTGGGCATCCCGGTCAGTGCATCGTCAGTTTATGCAGCAACACAGGGGCCGCGTCTGGAAACTGCCGCCGAAATTAACCGGCTGGAACGTGACGGTGCCGATCTGGTCGGCATGACCGGCATGCCGGAAGCCGCGCTGGCGCGCGAGCTTGGTGTGCCGTATGCAGCCATCAACGTGGTAGCGAACTATGCAGCGGGCCGTGCCGATAGTCGTGACGGGATCAGCTTCGAAGCGATTCAAGGGGTTCTGCACGAGTCGATGGGCAATGTGCGTGCCGTGATCGAACAGATGGTTGGTTGCAATGATCAGACCTGTTCTTAAAATGGGTGACCCGCGCCTGTGGCAGCAGGCGCGACCGGTTGAACGTTTTGACACACCGGAATTGCACGCGCTGGTGGCTGACATGGAAG
This sequence comes from Rhodocyclaceae bacterium, assembly GCA_044359525.1. GTDB lineage: Bacteria > Pseudomonadota > Gammaproteobacteria > Burkholderiales > Rhodocyclaceae > CAJBIL01. The sequence goes on from JBIKLY010000027.1 coordinate 13,335, forward strand.
AAACCATGCGTCACCTCGACGGCGCCGGTCTTGCGGCACCGCAGATCGGCGTTGATCTGCGGGTGGTGATCTTCGGCTTTGAAGATAATCCACGTTACCCTGACGCTGGCATGGTTCCCTATACCGTGCTGATCAATCCGCAGCTGATGCCGCTGGGTCAGACTCAAGAAGATGCGCAAGAAGAGGGCTGGGAAGGCTGTCTTTCGCTGCCCGGCTTGCGTGGCCGGGTGCCGCGTTGGCGCGCTTTGCGTTATACCGGTTTTGATCAGTTCGGGCAGGTCATCGACCGTTCAGTCGAGGGTTTTCATGCGCGCGTCGTGCAGCACGAGTGCGATCATCTCGACGGCATGCTCTATCCGATGCGCATCCGCGACATGCGCAGCTTCGGGTTTACCAACGAGTTACAAGGGTCCGGGGCGCTGAAGTAGCCGGCTGGTAACGGGCGCGTATTTTGCTCAGCAATTTTCTTTCGGGCGAATGTCTACCCGTACCCTGCGAAAGTCCGAATTGCCGCCGCGTTATTACCCGAAATCCTTCCTGACCCTGTTGTTGCTGGCGTTTGTTCTGGCCGTGCTGCCGATTGCCGCTGCCTTGCTGCAGGCGATGTCGGGGATTGACCACTTTGCCCGGCAAAGCCGTACTGCTGTGGGTGAAACCTCACGGGCGGCGCGCGCCAGCCGCCAATTGCTGGAAGAGGCGACCGGTCTGGAGCGATTGGCGCGGCAGATGCTGATTCTGCGTGCGCCCGATGTGCTTGACGACTATGCGACGCTGCGTCGGCGCTTCAAGATGAGCAGCAGCGAACTGTCGCTGTTGCCGCTTGACGAAGCCCAGCTGACGCTGCTCAACCGCGTGATCGATACGGAACAAAGGCTGTTTGAACAGTTGACTCAGGGCGCGGGTGAAGCCGCGGTTGTAGCCACGAATCGCGTCCGACTGGCCGAAGATTATGCTGCCTTGAGCGTGCTGGCGCGCGAGATGCTTGACGTGAGCAATCAACTGATTGATCGGGAGATGCTTGCGCTGCAGGTGAGTGCCGATGAAACGCAACGCCGGTTGTGGATTTTTTTGCCGGCCATGCTGGCGCTCGGAACGGGCCTTGTCCTGCTCGCCACGCTACTGATCGCCCGACCGATACGTGAGCTGGATGATGCGATCAAGCGGCTGGGTGCCGGCGATCTTTCCCCGGTAATCCGGATTCACGGCCCCGGTGATCTTGAGCGGCTGGGCCAGCGTCTTGACTGGCTCAGGCTGCGGCTGGTTGAGCTTGAGGCACAGAAATCAAGATTCCTGCGCCACGTTTCACACGAGCTCAAGACGCCGCTCACGGCAATGCGCGAGGGCGCTTCATTGCTGGCTGACGGAACGGTGGGAATGCTTAGCGCCGAACAACGGGAAGTGGTCGACATCCTGCAGCACAAGAGTCTGCAATTGCAGTTACTGATCGAACGGCTACTCGCCGTGCAGCGTGAAATGGAGGGGCTTGGTGACCTGCAGCCTGAGTCGGTTCATCTGTCCTTGCTGATCAAAAAGGTGCTTGATGATCATCGTTTGCCGAGTGCAGCACGCAACATCACGTTCCGGCTTGATCTCAATCCGGTTCGCGTGACCGGCGACGCAGTAAAGCTGGCGACGGTGCTCGATAACCTGGTTTCCAACGCGGTCAGACATTCACCCGCGGGTGCTATCATCGACCTTCGCCTTTACCAGCAGGGCGACACCGCCCTCGTTGAGGTCCGTGATCAGGGGCCAGGCATTGCCAGCGCCGACCGTGAAAATATCTTTGACTGGTTTTATCAGGGCGCGGCGCCGCCCGGCGATCAAGTGGCCGGTAGCGGATTCGGGCTGGCGATTGCCCGTGAGTTTGTACAGGCACATCACGGTAGCCTGGATCTCCTGCCGGAGGCGGGCAGCGGTGCCGTATTCCGCTTGACGCTGCCGCTGGCCCACAAAGGAAACTGAGGCTTCATGTTGCAAAAAGCTTTTCCCGTATTCTGCGTTATTTTTCTCTTGGCGGGCTGTAGCAGCTTGCCTTCTGCGAACAGTCCGGCAATCGGCGACGCCTCTGCCGAAACGACGACGATGGCAGAAGGCATCTCGCCTGCCGATGAGTCCAGACTGGTGCTTGAGAGCATTGCGCTTGCGCAGCGCGTGGCCAGCGCCTCGCCTGACGAGCAACGACAGGAAGTGGCCGCTGCCGCCAGGTCCTTCACGCGTCAGCGCAATGCGGCGTCGCGTCTGCGTTATGGGCTGCTTCTCGCATTACCGGCGTTGGCCGGCGCCGACGCGCAGCGTGCGCTGGCCACTCTGGAGCCCTTGAGTACAACAGGGGTGATCGGCCCGCTACGCCAGTTTGCCACACTGGTCGTTTTGCAGACCGGCGACCGCTTGAAAGAACAACGCCGTGCGCAGCAGTTCAGAGATCAGCTTGATGAATCGCGCGCCAGCGAGCGTGCGCTGATTGAGCGCACAGTGCAGCTCAAGAATCAGCTGGATGAATTGCGCGCAATCGAACGTACGCTGATTGAACGTGGGCGGTCCGGGAAATGAATAAAGCGAATCAAGCGCCCGATATCCTGCTGGTCGACGACGACCCTGATATCCACAAGCTGGTGGCCATGCGCCTGCGTGCTGCCGGACACAGCGTCGTGGCGGCAGAAAGTGGCGAACAGGCTCTTGCCATGTTCGATGCCGCCCGTCCGCGCCTGGTTATCACGGATCTGAAAATGGGTGGTATGGATGGCCTGGCGCTGTTCGAAGCGATCCAGCGCCGTGCGCCGACGCTGCCGGTCATCGTGCTGACCGCACACGGCACCATTCCGGACGCCGTTGAAGCAACCCGGCGTGGCGTCTTCGGTTTCATCCCCAAACCATTCGATGGCAAGGCCCTGCTTGAGCAGGCTGAACGTGCCTTGCGCCTGTCCGGCAATGCGGTGGGGTTGGCGGGAGATCATGGCAGCTGGCGTGCTGGAATTGTCGGTGCCGGACCGGCCTTGCATGAACTGCTCGACCGGGCCCGGCTGGTGGCCGCAACGGATGCGAGCGTATTTATCGCCGGGGCCAGTGGAACCGGCAAGGAATTGCTGGCACGCGCCATCCACCAAGCCAGCCCGCGTGCCGCGAGGCCCTTCGTAGCGATCAATTGCGCGGCGATTCCCGAGCAACTGCTGGAGTCCGAGCTGTTCGGTCACCGCAAGGGCGCTTTTACCGGTGCGGCCTATGAACATCGCGGGCTGTTTCAGGCAGCCGAAGGCGGAACGGTTTTCCTCGATGAAGTTGGCGATATGCCGCTGGCGCTGCAGGCCAAGCTGCTCCGTGTGTTGCAGGAGCGGCAAGTCCGCCCGGTGGGCGCCATTCAGGATATCGCCGTCGATGTGCGGGTAATTTCGGCAAGCCATCGTGACCTTGAATCGGGGCTCAGCGAAGCCTGGTTTCGCGAGGATCTCTACTACCGGCTCAATGTGGTTGCCTTGCAATTGCCGCTTCTCGCGGAACGTCGTGAAGACATCCCCGCGCTGGCCAGTCATTTTTTGCGTGATGTTGCCGGGCGCTATGCGAAAACAGTCACTGCGCTGGCGCCGGAGGCCATGGAGCTTCTCGTCGCTGCGCCGTGGCCGGGGAATGTACGCCAGTTGCAGAATGTCATCGAACAAGCCGTTGCCCTGTCGACCGGCGCAATCATTCCGGCCAGCCTGATTCAGTCTGCGCTGCGCTCAGAGCCTGCAGCGTGGACTTCACTGGACGACGCACGACGCAATTTTGAGCGCGATTATCTGGTGCGCCTCCTGCGCCTCACGCAGGGTAGCGTGGCGAACGCCGCGCGCCTGGCACAACGTAATCGTACCGAGTTTTACAAGTTGCTGGAACGTCACGAACTCGACCCCAAGCTGTTCAAGGGATCACTTCCGGCTTAAGCCATGTCGTCGTTTGGCGACAGGTATTTCCTCTGTAAATCAATGAGTTGGATTCGGTCCCGCAGCATTTGTCGGGCTGGCCGGACAAATGCCGTGCGTTGATTTCATGCGCCGTAAAAAACGCCATTCTTTTCAGGTGCTTAGGTCGTTGGCATGGCTCTTGCAAAGTTGTTCGCAGGGCGCCCTGCGTCTGTCTTGAACAACACCTGCGGGAGAAAAAATGAAGCTGTTCAGTTTTCGTAAAACGCAACGGCCGCACCCGTTGATCCTGGCCGCAGCCGCCTCCGTGATTTCCTTCAGCCTGCTCGGGGTGGGGGCGCTTAGCGGCCTGATTCCGAGTGCTTACTCCAACAGCTCGGACGCGGTGCAAAAACGCCGTACGGCCGATGAGCCTTTGTTCTCCGCTACCGATGCCACGCGAAAAACTGTTGCCCCGTCAGCCTGCACCAATTGCGGATTTGTCGATGCGATACGTACTGTGCAGGTGGACGGCAAGGCCAGTGGTCTGGGTGCGGTCGCGGGTGGCGTGACCGGCGCTGTGGTTGGCAATCAGATCGGCAGCGGCCACGGGCGCGATGCGATGACCCTGCTCGGTGGCGTGGGCGGTGCTTTTGCCGGGAATTCGATCGAAAAGAATGTCACTCGCCACACGGTCTATCGCGTTACCGTGCGCATGGATGACGGTTCCTTCCGGACGGTTTCGCAGGCCCATGAACCTGCGGTCGGGATCGGCAGCAAGGTACGGATCATCAACGGTTCTCTGGCAGCATTTTCATGAGAGGAATCCAAATGCGCAATCTGGCCTTGTGTCTGTTGGTCGCCCCGGCCATGCTCGGTGCCTGCAGCACGCCGCCCACCCGGCAGCAGGTTGGCACGGCGACCGGCGCGGTCGTTGGCGGTGTGGTCGGCGCGGTCGTTACCGGCGGCAGTACGTTGGGTACCGTGGCCGGAGCGGCTGCCGGCGGTGTGGTGGGTGCGGAAATCGCGAAAAAACACTGACCTGCTGCAGATGAGGCGGCGCGATCGCCGCCTCATCAATGTTGCAGCTGTTCCATGATTTCGGTTTCCAGTTTGATACGGCTGACGCTTTCGCCAAGACCGCCGCCACTGATCAGGAAGCGGTCTTCGACCCGTTCGCCAAGCGTGGCGATTTTGGCAGTATGCAGATGCGCGCCATGTGCAGCCAGCGTGGTTGCTACGGTGTAGAGGAGGCCGGGGCGATCGGCGGCAATTACCGAGAGGACGAAGAGTGTGCCTTTTTCGTCCGGCTCGATCGTCACCTGTGGCTGAATCGGGAAGTGCTTGACCTGCCTCGACACGCGACCGCCGCCGGGAGCCTCTGGCGGCAACTGGCGGGTGAGTCGTTCGAACAGTTCGTGTTCGACATAGCTGATCATTTCGCGGTCAATGTCGCGACCACTGACATCCAGCAGCATGAAACTGTCGAGTGCGTAGCCATGGCGCGTCGTATGTATCTTTGCATCGACAATGTTGTAGCCGGCACGCCCGAAAAAACCGACCAGACGGGCGAACAGATCAGGCTGGTCGGGGGTGTAGACCATCACCTCAAGCCCCTCGCCCTGCGACGGAATGCGGGCCTTTACGACCGGCTTGTTAACATGGATCTGGTAGTGGAGGGCGCGTGTGTGCCAGGCGATTTCTTCCGCTGAGTGGCGCAGGAAGTACACCGTATCAAGCTGCTTCCACAGACGCTCATGCACGGTGTCGGACAGCGCAAAATAGCGCAGCAGGCGCATCGCCTCGCTTTGCCGTTCCTGGATAATGCCCTGCGTCGGTGGTACCTCGCCGCCTGAAAGCAGCAGTTTTCGCGTGGCGCTGAACAGCTGTTCAAGAAGCTGCCCTTTCCAGGCGTTCCAGACCTTCGGGCTGGTGCCGCGAATGTCGGCAACGGTAAATAGGTAGAGGGCAATCAGGTGACGTTCGTCGGTGATTATCCCGGCAAAATTTACGACGACATCCGGGTCGGAAATGTCCTGTTTTTGCGCGACATTTGACATCACAAGGTGCTTGCGTACGAGCCAGACCACCAGTTCGGCATCATCGGCATCCAGTCCGTGGCTGTCGCAAAAGGCTTGCGCATCAACGGTGCCCAGTTCTGAGTGATCGCCACCCCGACCTTTTGCAATGTCATGGAAGAGGGCGGCGATGTAAAGAACCCAGGGCCGCTCAAAATCGCTGATCAGGCGGCTGCATACCGGGTATTCATGCGCGAATTCATCCATCGTGAAGCGGCGCAGATTGCGCATCACCTGCAGGATATGCTGATCAACGGTATAGACGTGAAACAGGTCATGCTGCATCTGGCCGACGATCTTGCCGAAGTTGGGCAGATAGCGGCCAAGAATGCCGAAGTGGTTCATGCGACGGAATTCGTGAATGACGCCGCGCGGTTGTTTGAAGAGTTCCAGGAAGCGGGCCCGGTTGTCCGGGTTGCTGCGAAAATCGTCGTCAATCCGGCTGCGTGCCCGCCACTGCGCGCGCAGTGTCCGCGCCGTCATGCCCTTCAGCTCGGGGTGTTGCTGCATGAGCAGAAAACCCTCCAGAATCGCGCCGGGGGACTTGTTGTAGACATCTTCGTCGACGACATCAAGCAATTCATGCGCATTCTGGAAATGTTCATTGATTGGTGTCGGTGCCTGATCCGGTGGCGGGAAAATGGCGGCGCCGATGTTCTGGACAAGAATGGCGTTGATCTGGGTAATGGTTTTTGCCGTGCGGTAATACTCCTGCATCAGTTGTTCGCTGACCCGGCGCGTTGGCGTGGCTGCGAAGCCAAGCTGCTCGGCGAGCGCTGTCTGGTAGTCGAAGAGCAGGCGATCCTCACGGCGACCGACGTGGATGTGCAATTGTGTGCGCAGGCGCTGCAGAAAGCCTTCGCAGCGTTCAAGGTGTTGCTCCTCCTCGTGGGTAATGAAGCCATGTCGTTCCAGATCAGGCCATCCGTTGCCATAGCCGGCCGCCTGCGCGATCCACAGGATACTTTGCAGGTCACGCAAGCCGCCTGGGCTCTCCTTGCAGTTTGCTTCCAGGCTGTAAGGTGTTTCCAGATAGCGCAGGTGGCGTTCGTCCTGCTCCATCCGTTTGGCGTGAAAAAACGCCTGGGGGTCAAGGTGGGCCTTGAATCCGGTGAGGAATTTCGTAAACAGCCGTTCGCTGCCGGTCAGTTGCCGTGCCTCAAGCAGTGAAGTTTGAATCGTGACGTCACCCGCCGCTTCGTCGAGACATTCTTCGACGGTGCGCACGCTGTGGCCAATCTCCAGTCCGATATCCCAGAAAAGGCTGACCAATTGTTCGAGACGTTCGGTCAGTGCCGCATCCGGCGGTTTTGGCAGGAGCAGCAGGAGGTCGATGTCGGAGGCCGGGAACAGCTCGCCGCGCCCATAGCCGCCGACTGCGACCAGGGCAAGCGAAGCGGGAAAACCGAGTTCGTGCCAGAGATCACAGAGCACCTCGTCAATCAGTTGACTGCGCTCGTGCAGCAGCCGCATGGCATCTGGGTCGCTAAGGTAATGCTCGCGAATCGTCTTTTGTCCGGTCTGCAGCCGGGATTTAAAGCGCGTGAGCAGGTTGCTGCGGGTTGCTGCGTCTGATTTCATTGCTGGCTTATTTGATCCATTCGGGTTGCGGACGCGTTCCCGAGGAAACGGTGAGGACTTCAAAACCGCTTTCGGTGACCAGAATCGTGTGTTCCCACTGCGCAGACAGGCTGTGATCCTTGGTGACTATCGTCCATCCGTCGGAAAGTTCGCGAATTCCTGCCTTTCCGGCATTGATCATGGGTTCGATGGTGAAAATCATCCCGGCTTCAATGCGGACACCCGTGCCGGCCATGCCGTAGTGCACGACCTGTGGATCTTCGTGAAATTTTGCGCCGATCCCGTGGCCACAGAATTCACGAACTACCGAATAACCGGCTTTCTCGGCATGGCGCTGGATGGCGCTGCCGATGTCGCCGAGATAAGCGCCGGCTTTGACTTGTGCGATACCCAGCCAGAGGCACTCAAAAGTGACCTCGCACAGGCGTTTGGCCTGAATTGAAGCTTCGCCGACATGAAACATGCGGCTGGTATCGCCGTGATAGCCGTCCTTGATCGTCGTGATGTCAAGATTGACGATGTCGCCGTGCTTAAGCTGCTTGTCGCCCGGCACGCCGTGGCAGACCTGATGGTTGATCGAGGTGCAGATCGACTTTGGATAGGGCTTGTAGCCGGCCGGTGCATAGTTGAGCGGGGCCGGAATGCAGCCTTGCACATTGACCATGTAGTCATGGCAAAGCTGATCGAGCTCACCGGTTGTGATCCCCGGTTTTACGTAGGGCGCAATGTAGTCGAGAACTTCGCCGGCAAGGCGGCCGGCAATACGCATTTTTTCAATTTCGGCGGGGGATTTCAGCGTGATGCTCATTGGTTGTGGATTCAGTGCGCAAAGGATTGGACGGGTGGGGCGGGTGAAGAAGGCGAAGAATAAAGGAAGCGGCCGGTTTGGGCAATTTGTCGGCGTGCCGGTTCAGTTTTCACCGAAGAATATCCGGAAAGCACGCCGGAATTGAATTTCCCTGGTGTTCAGTGCTACAATCGTCGGGTTTCGCTGGCCGGTGCTGGTGAAATTAACGCGTGCCATGGTGGCGCGCAAGATGTGTCGCTTCGGCACGTCAATTACACACATTCGCCTGTTCTTCAAGGGTGTCCGCCGAAAGATCAAGGCGGGCTGCAGGTGGGCGAATGGTGGTTCAACCCTTATGGAGTAACAAGTATGTCCGCAACCATGCGTCAAATGCTCGAGGCCGGTGTTCACTTCGGCCACCAAACCCGTTTCTGGAACCCGAAGATGGCGCAGTACATCTTTGGCGCCCGTAGCAAGATTCACATCGTCAACCTTGAAAAGACGCTGGCCAATTACAACGAAGCCATGGCTTTCGTGCGTAAGCTGTCGTCGAACAAGGGCAATATCCTGTTTGTCAGCACCAAGCGCCAGGCGCGCGAGATCCTTGCTGAAGAAGCCGCCCGCAGCGGTTCTTCGTATGTCGATCAGCGCTGGCTCGGCGGCATGCTGACCAACTTCAAGACGATCAAGCAATCGACCAAGCGTCTGAAAGACATGGAGCTGATGGTCGAAGACGGCTCGCTGGAGAAGCTTGGCAAGAAGGAAGCGCTGATGACTCAGCGCGAACTCGTCAAGCTGCAGAAGTCCATCGGCGGTATCAAGAACATGAACACGCTGCCGGACGCGCTGTTCGTCATCGACGTCGGCTATCACAAGATTGCGATCACCGAAGCCAACAAGCTGGGCATCCCGGTTATTGCCGTCGTTGATACCAACCATTCTCCGGAAGGCGTCGATTACGTCATTCCGGGTAACGATGACTCCTCACGCGCCATCCGCCTGTACGCTCGCGGCGTCGCTGATGCGATCCTTGAAGGTCGCAGCCAGTTTGTCGAAGAAATCATTGCTGCTGGATCGGGCGATGACTTCGTCGAAGAGGAAGAAGCGGCTGAGTAATTCCTGATTTTGTGGACTGTTGGCGTTCGGCGACCTGCGCGACAGTCCGGTGATTCATGTTGTGTTGAATGAGGCGCGGCCGGTAATCCCGGCCGTGTCCGCAAGTGGAGATGAAAATGGCGGAAATTACCGCAACGATGGTGAAAGAGCTGCGCGAAAAAACCGACGCGCCGATGATGGAATGCAAAAGGGCGCTGACCGAAGCCGCTGGCGATATGGTCAAGGCCGAAGAGATTTTGCGCGTCAAGCTGGGTTCCAAGGCCAGCAAGGCAGCAACCCGGATTACCGCTGAAGGCGTTGTTGGCATCCATATTTCGGCCGACGGCAAGCTTGGCGCCATGATCGAAGTCAATTGCGAAACCGACTTCGTCGCCAAGAATGACGATTTCCTGAATCTGACCAAGGATTGTGCCGAACTGATCGCCGCCAAAAATCCGGCAGACGTCGCTGCACTGTCCGCATTGCCCTTGGGTGATGCGACGGTTGAAGCGGCGCGCAGCGCACTGGTTGGCAAGATTGGTGAGAACTTGTCGATTCGTCGCTTTGTTCGCGTCGAGGCCAAAGGCCAGCTCGCTTCCTACATTCACGGTGGCGCCAAGATTGGCGTGCTGCTGGATCTAGTCGGCGGTGATGCGCAACTGGGCAAGGATCTGGGTATGCACATTGCTGCGTCGAAGCCGAAGTCACTCGATTCGTCGGGTGTTTCAGCCGATCTGATCGACAGCGAGCGCCGTGTTGCCATCGAAAAAGCCAAGGAAGCCGGCAAGCCGGAAGCAATGATCGAAAAGATCGCCGAAGGTTCGGTGCAGAAATTCCTCAAGGAAGTGACGCTGCTCGGTCAGGTCTTCGTCAAGGCGGAAGACGGCAAGCAAACCATCGAGCAACTGCTGAAAGCCAAGGGTGCTTCAATCGCCAGCTTCACGCTGTTCATGGTTGGCGAAGGAATCGAAAAGAAGGTTAACGACTTTGCTGCTGAAGTTGCCGCCCAGGCAGCGGCTGCTGCTCAGAAGTAGAACTGCAGGGGACTGACGACCATGACCGAAGCGACGCCTAAATTCAAACGTATCCTGCTCAAGATCTCGGGTGAGGCGCTGATGGGCGCTGATGCTTACGGGATCAATCGCCAGACGATTTCGGAAATCGTCGAGGAGATCAAGTCGGTCGTTGATATGGGCGTGCAGGTCGGGGTTGTCATTGGTGGCGGCAACATCTTTCGCGGGGTTGCTGCCTCCGCCTCCGGCATGGATCGCGCTCAGGCTGACTACATGGGTATGCTGGCGACGGTGATGAACGGCCTGGCCTTGCATGATGCAATGCGTGCTGCCGGGTTGGTTTCCCGTGTTCAGTCGGCATTGAATATTGAGCAGGTGGTCGAGCCGTACATACGTGGCAAGGCGATCCGCTATCTGGAGCAGGGACGGACGGTGATTTTTACGGCCGGTACCGGTAACCCGTTTTTTACCACCGACACCGCTGCAGCGCTGCGTGGCGCAGAGATCGGTGCCGAAATCGTGCTCAAGGCAACGAAGGTTGACGGCATCTATACGGCCGATCCCAAAAAGGATCCTGCAGCCACCCGTTACGACCGGATCAGTTTCAATGAGGCAATTTCGCAGAACCTCGGCGTCATGGATGCAACCGCTTTTGCACTCTGTCGTGATCAGAAATTGCCGATCAACGTCTTCTCGATTTTCAAGCAAGGCGCGTTGAAGCGGGTCGTGTTGGGCGAGAACGAAGGCACGTTGGTGTATTGCTGAGGGAGATTGAAATGTCGATTGCAGAAATCAAGAATACCACCGAACAAAAAATGCAAAAGTCGCTTGAGTCGCTCAAGACCGACCTCACCAAAGTGCGTACCGGTCGCGCGCATATCGGTTTGCTCGATCACGTACAGGTCGAATATTACGGTTCGCTGGTGCCGGTCAATACGGTGGCTAACATCAGCCTGATCGATTCACGGACAATTGGCGTCCAGGCTTGGGAAAAAGGTATGGCACCCAAGGTGGAAAAGGCGATTCGTGATGCCGATCTGGGTTTGAACCCGGCGTCGCAGGGCGACCTGATTCGTGTACCGATGCCCGCGCTGACCGAAGAGCGCCGCCGGGACCTGATCAAGGTGGTCAAAGGCGAGGGCGAAGACACCAAGGTCGCACTGCGCAATCTTCGTCGTGATGCCAACGCCACGCTGAAGGAACTGCTCAAGAATAAGGAGTGCTCCGAAGATGATGAGCGGCGTGCGCAGGAAGATGTCCAGAAGCTTACCGATCGCTACGTTGCCGAAGTCGATAAGCAATTGATCCAGAAAGAAACCGAATTGATGGCGGTCTGAGGATCCCAGGAGAGATACGCCCGATGGCGATCTTCACCAGCTCAACGCGGGGCATTCCGTCGGCTGCGATCGTGCCGCGCCACGTCGCCATCATCATGGACGGCAACGGGCGCTGGGCCAAAAAACGTTTCATGCCACGCGTTGCCGGCCATCACCGTGGTGTGGAGACGGTGCGTGACGCGGTTAGATATTGCCTTGAGCATGGAATCGAGTACCTGACGCTCTTTGCGTTCAGTTCGGAAAACTGGCGGCGTCCGGACGATGAGGTCAGTTTGCTGATGCAACTCTTCGTGCGTGCGCTCCAGCAGGAAGTCGACAAGCTGCATCGCAATGGCGTCTGCCTCCGGGTAATAGGCGACCTGTCACGCTTTGATGCACATCTGCAGTCACTGATCCGTGCATCCGAAGCCCAGACGGCGGGGAATCATAAGCTGACACTCAGCATCGCCGCCAACTACGGCGGGCGCTGGGATATTCTGCAAGCTGTAAATCGCATGGTGCTGGCGCAGCCGGAAAAGCAGGGGAGCTGGAGCGAGGCTGACCTGGCACCCTACCTGGCGATGAGCTACGCGCCGGAACCGGATCTCTTTATCCGTACCGGTGGCGAGGAACGGGTCAGCAACTTTCTGCTCTGGCAACTTGCCTATTCCGAGTTTTATTTTACCGATACCTTGTGGCCCGAGTTTGATTCGGCAGCCTTCGATGCAGCGATCAACTCCTATCAACACCGCGAGCGCCGATTCGGGCGAACCAGTGAACAATTGACTGAAAGTCTGCCGCCAAGCGAGCTTTGCACCAAGCAAGACTTGTCCTCCGCATCTGGCGGCACAATCGATGCTTAAAACGCGGGCCATTACCGCGGTTTTTCTCTTCGCAGCCTTCTATCTGGCGCTTTTTCATCTTCCCCCTTTGGGGTGGGTGATGTTTTCCACGCTGGTGGCAGCCGTTGCCGCCTGGGAGTGGGGGGCGCTAATGCGCCTCGGTCACTCTTCAAGAGCTGCCCTAGGCGGCGCTCTGGTGCTGATTTGTGCTGCGATTGGTGTGCTTCAGCCGGCTGCCCTGGGTATGGAAACCGGCGATCCAGCTGCCGCCTGGCGTCTTGGCCGCTGGTTCTACTTTCCTTCGGTAGCGTTCTGGTTGTTGCTGGTGCCGCTATGGATGAATCGCCGATGGCTACTGCCAAAATCAGTAACTGGTCTGTTGATTGGTGCCTTGGTGATTCTTCCTACCTGGCTTGCACTCGTTCAACTGAGGGAGGCAGGCCCCATTTCACTGCTGGCAATCATGGCCGTGGTCTGGCTTGCCGATATCGCCGCATATTTTTTTGGGCGCACCTTCGGAAAACGCAAACTGGCGCCAAGTATCAGTCCTGGCAAGACCTGGGAGGGCGCAATCGGCGGCGGTGTGGCGGTCGTCGTTTATGGTTTCATGCTGGCACCGCAGTTGCCGGGCAAGCTTTCTGCCAATTACGGATTGTTGTTGCTGGTTTTGATCGTTCTGGTGGCAATCAGCATCATCGGGGACTTGTTCGAGTCTCTGCTCAAACGGCAGGCGGGCCTCAAGGACAGCAGCAACGTTCTGCCCGGACATGGTGGTGTGCTTGACCGTATCGATAGTCTGACATCGACCTTGCCGCTGGTTGCGTTGACGTGGTTGAGTATGCTGCCGTGACGGGAAGGCCGGTGACTTTGCAAAATATCACCATTCTTGGCTCGACCGGTTCGATCGGCGTCAGCACGCTGGATGTTATTCGACGCCACCCGGAGCGTTACCAGGTTATTGCGCTATGCGCGCACAGCCAGGTTGATCTGTTGTTCGAGCAATGTATCGAATTCAAACCACGTTTTGCCGTACTGCGCGATGCGCAACTTGCCGATCAACTGACTGCCCGCTTTGCCGCTGTCGGCTGCACAACGAGGGTTGAATATGGTCCCGATGCACTGATTCAGATGGCCGGGCTGCCCGAGGTTGACGCCGTGATGGCCGCCATTGTCGGTGCGGCTGGCCTGCCTTCGACATTGGCGGCTGCCTTTGCCGGCAAGAAAATCCTGTTGGCCAACAAGGAAGCTCTGGTGATGGCAGGCCCGGTTTTCATGCGTGCGGTACATGAAAGCGGTGCGGTTCTCTTGCCGATAGATAGTGAACATAACGCTATATTTCAGTCACTTCCATCTGGTTATTCAGGTGATATGTCAAGTGATGGTGTGTGTGGCTTGCTATTAACGGGATCGGGTGGCCCGTTTCGCTGTACGCCGGTTGGCGAACTGGAGCACGTAAGCCCTGAACAAGCCTGCGCCCACCCCAACTGGAGCATGGGACGAAAGATTTCGGTCGATTCGGCCAGCATGATGAATAAGGGACTTGAGGTCATTGAGGCTTGCTGGTTGTTCAACATTCCGGCCGAAAAGATTCAGGTCGTGATTCATCCGCAAAGCGTGATTCACTCTCTGGTGCAGTACGTCGATGGCTCGGTGATTGCCGAACTCGGCAATCCGGACATGCGCACACCGATTGCCCACGCACTGGCCTATCCGGAGCGAATCGCATCCGGTGTCGACGCGCTGGATCTTTTTGCGGTTGCCTCGCTCGATTTCGAGCGTCCTGATTTCGAGCGTTTTCCGTGCCTTGCGCTTGCTTATCGCGCATTGCGTGAAGGAGGAAGCATGCCGGCTGTGCTGAATGCAGCGAATGAGGTGGCTGTTCAGGCGTTCCTCGATGGAGAAATTGGTTTTACGGCAATTCCAAAAATTATCGGGCGGGTCATGGATCAATTGCCAAAGACGCCGCTGGCCTCGCTGGATGATGTGCTGGCTGCTGATCAGGCGGCGCGCCGGATTGCCGGGCTGGCAATTGCCGGGCTGGTTTCCGCATGAGTAATTTTCTCTATTACCTGGTGGCTTTTGCCCTTGTTCTGGGCATTCTGATCGTTGTCCATGAGTTCGGACACTATCTCGTTGCGCGCTGGGCTGGCGTCAAGGTTTTGCGTTTTTCGGTCGGGTTTGGCCGGGCGCTCTGGTCGAAGCGGATTGGTGCCGATGGTACCGAATGGGCCATCGGGATTTTTCCGCTGGGTGGCTATGTCAAGATGCTCGACGAGCGCGAAGGCGATGTTGCGCCGGAAGAACTGCACCGCAGCTTTAACCGGCAGCCGGTTTTGGCCAGAATGGCGATTGTGGTGGCCGGGCCGCTGGCCAATTTCCTGCTGGCAATTTTTATTTACTGGGGTGTCTTCTGGCACGGCAGCGAAGAATTGAAGCCCATCCTGGGCACGCCAGCCGTAGCAAGTGCGGCCGCCGCAGCGGGTGTTGTGAATGGCGAAAGAGTCGTCAAAGTCGCGGGTGAAGCCGTTGAAACCTGGCAAGACATGCGCTGGGTGCTGCTTCGCCGCGCTGTCGAGCAGGATTCAATCGACCTCGAAGTAATCAATGCGCGAAACGAGATCGCCATTCGTCGAATTGACGTTTCGTCGGCACGTCAATCCGGATGGGAGGGCGATGCGATCGAAAAACTGGGGATCGGTTTTTACCGGCCGAAAATTCGCCCGCTGCTCGACAAGGTCAGCTCGGACAGTGCGGCAGCGATTGCTGGTCTTCGCCCTGGCGATGAAGTGTTTGCGATTAATGAGAAGGCGATCAATTCGTGGTCGGATGTTGTGCAAACCGTTCGCCAATCACCGGGAAAACGCCTTGATTTCAATATTCTCCGTGATGGTCAGCACGTTTATCTGGAGATCACCCCCACAGCTGTCGAGGAGGGCGGGCGCTCGATTGGCCGGATCGGGGCATCAGTTGGTGACACCGGCCGTGCGCGCAGTGAAGTGATGACGATGGTTCGCTACGGACCGGTTACTGCGCTTGGCAAGGCAGTCTGGGAAACCTGGGACAAGTCGGTGTTCAGTCTCGTCATGATCGGAAAAATGATCACCGGTGAGGTTTCGTGGCGTAACATCAGTGGCCCGGTAACCATTGCTGACTATGCCGGCCAATCGGCCCGACTCGGTCTTGATTACTACCTGAAGTTTCTTGCCCTCGTCAGCATTAGTCTTGGCGTCCTGAATCTGTTGCCAATCCCGATATTGGATGGTGGCCATTTGCTGTATTATGTGGTCGAAATTATAAAGCGTGGCCCGCTTTCCGAGCGTGCAATGGAAATTGGACAACAAATCGGGCTGGCGCTGCTTTTGATGCTGATGGCGTTCGCTTTTTACAATGATATCAATCGATTGATTTCCGGCTGACCATATGAAGAAAAACCTGCTCGCAGGTCTGATTGCCGCGCTTTTTGCCTCTGGCGCCTCTGCTTTCGAACCATTTGTGGTCAAGGATATCCGTGTTGAGGGTATTCAACGCACTGAAGCCGGCACGGTTTTCAGCTATCTCCCGGTCAAGGTCGGCGACACGATGACCGATGAAAAAGCAGCACAGGCGATCAAGGCTCTGTTTGCGACCGGCTTTTTCAAGGATGTTCGCATTGAGATTGACGGCGCCGTGCTGGTTGTTGCGTTGGAAGAGCGTCCGGCTATCGCACAGATCGACTTCGTCGGACTCAAGGAGTTCGACAAGGATCAGCTCAAAAAAGGCTTGAAGGATATCGGCATTGCCGAATCACGAAATTTTGACCGCTCGACCCTGGAAAGAGCCGAGCAGGAATTGAAGCGCCAGTACCTGTCGCGCGGCAAGTACGGCGTGACGATTACCACAACCATTACGCCGCTTGAGCGTAATCGTGTGTCGATCAACTTCAAAGTTGACGAGGGCGATGCTGCCAAGATCAAGGAAATTAATATCGTTGGCGCCCAGGCCTTCCGGGAAAAGGATCTTGTTGCGCTGTTCCAGTTGCAGACACCCAACTGGATCAGCTGGTACACCAAGAACGATCAGTATTCGAAGCAGAAACTGGCGGCCGATCTGGAAACGCTGCGCTCGCATTACCTGAACCGTGGCTATCTGGAATTCAACATCGAATCAACCCAGGTTTCGATCAGTACGGATAAAAAGGAAATCTACATATCGATCAGCCTGACCGAAGGCGAACGTTACGTGGTCTCGTCGGTCAAGCTGGCGGGCGATCTCCTTTTGCCGGAGGCAGAGTTCAAGAAGGCAATGCAGGTAAAGCCGGGGGATGTGTTTTCCCGCGAAAAACTGAACGAAAGCACCAAGGGAATCAGTGAGAAGCTGGGTGCGCAAGGCTATGCCTTTGCCAACGTCAATGCCGCACCGGAACTCGACAAGGAAAAGCGTCAGGTCGCTTTCACCGTTTTTGTCGATCCGGGCAAGCGGGCGTATGTACGACGGATCAACATCACCGGTAACACCAAGACGCGTGATGAAGTGATTCGCCAGGAAATGCGCCAGATGGAAGGTGCCTGGTACGACGCTGACCGCGTAACGCTTTCCCGCCAACGGATCGACAAAACCAATTACTTTGGCGAAGTTAACGTCGAAACCCCCCCCGTTCCGGGAACGACTGATCAGGTGGATGTGAACGTCAATGTGACTGAAAAGTCGACCGGTAATGTGACGCTTGGCCTTGGTTTTTCCAGCGCAGAAAAAGTGATTCTTTCGGGCTCGATTTCACAGGCCAATCTCTTCGGCAGTGGTAAATTCCTGGCGCTGCAACTTAATACCGGGAAGCTCAACAAGACAGTGGGCCTGAACTATACCAACCCGTACTTTACGGTCGATGGCATCAGCCAGGGATTTGACGTTTATCATCGCAATACCAATCCGACTTCGCTCGGCTACGAGTTCAGGACGCAATCCACTGGTGGCGGTATTCGCTTCGGTTTCCCGATCGCCGAGAAGGAAACCTTCAGCGTTGGTCTGGCCGCCGATCTGACCAAGATCCAAATCGATGCCAGCGATCCCGATACGCCGAAGCGTTATGTCGACTTTGAAAAGAAATTTGGTGATTCGAACTCCTCATTGCCCGCAACAATTGGCTGGGCCAGCGACAGCAAGGACAGTGTGATCTACCCGACTCGCGGCGCCTTTCAGAGAGCATCGCTGGAGGTGGCGCTGCCAGGCGGTGATCTGAAATTTTACCGGGCGACCTATCAACACCAGCGCTTTTTTCCGATGACCAAAGATATCGTGCTGATGCTCAACGGTGAAGTTGGCGTAGCCGGCGGTATGTCAGGGCAGGAATTGCCTTTCTACAAAAACTTCTATGCCGGCGGTGTGGGTTCCGTGCGTGGTTATGACACGGCCAGCCTTGGACCAAGTGAAAAGACAAATACCGGTGATACGATCCGGCTTGGCGGAACACGGCGTTTCGTCTTCAATGCCGAAGCGTTATTCACGGTGTATGGTTTCGGGCTGGACAAATCGGTGCGTATTGGTCCCTTCTTTGACGCGGGTCAGGTGTTTTCAAGTGATTCGAATACCAGTGATGGCGGCGGTGTGCGCACTTCAGCAGGCATTGCCGCCGCCTGGAGTTCGCCGATGGGGCCGTTGAAATTCAGTGTTGCTCAACCGCTGAATGACAAGGATGGTGATAAACTCCAGCGCTTCCAGTTCCAGATGGGACAGACCTTTTAATCCAGGAGAAATAGCTTGAACAAGAAAATTGCCACCTTGCTGGTTGCGGTGATGGCTACGCTGCCGGGATCTTATGCGCTGGCGGCAGAACTCAAGATCGGTTACGTCAATACCCAGCGAATCTTCCGTGATGCGCCGGCAGCAGTTAAAGCCGCAAAAAAGATCGAACAGGAGTTTTCCAAGCGCGATCAGGAGTTGCAGCGCCTGGCCAAACAACTGCAGTCAATGCAGGAAGGGCTTGAGAAGAACGCCGTGACAATGGCTGAAACCGAGCGCCGTACCAAGGAAAAGGATCTCAACGAGCAATCACGTGAATTTCAGCGCAAGCAGCGCGAGTTCCGTGAGGATCTGAATCTGCGCCAGAATGAAGAAAATGCCGCGATTATCGAAAAGGCCAACAAGGCCATCAAGCAACTCGCCGAAGCTGAAAAGTATGACCTGATTGTTCAGGATGTCGTCTGGGTAAGCCCGAAGCTTGATATTACCGAGAAGATAATCAAAGCACTTTCTGAGAGTAAAGACGCGAAGTAAACGGGGTCTATGTGCAAGGGCTTCGCCTTGACGAAATCGTCGCCCGCCTAGGCGGTGTGCTGGAAGGCGATGGCTCGGTTGTCGTAAAACAGGTCGGCACACTGGCTTCTGCCGGGGCAGGTCAGATTGCCTTTCTGGCTAACCCGAAATACCGGCAGCAATTGCAGCTGACCAAGGCCGCCGCTGTCATTGTCCCGCCGCAGTTTGCCGCCGACACCTCGCTGCCGCGCATTGTTCATACAAACTCCTACGCCTACTATGCCCGGGTCGTCGCACTACTCAATCCATTGCCGCCAAGGTCGCCTGGCGTCCATCCGAGTGCAATCGTCCATTCCGTAGTTCCCGCCTCGGTAAGCGTTGGTGAAAATGTCGTGATTGGCGTGGGGGTAACGCTGGGCGAGAACGTTACTGTTTATCCCGGCTGTGTCATCGGGGATGGCGTTGCTATTGGTGAGGACTCCCTGTTTTATCCAAACGTTGTCGTTTATCGCGATTGTGTTATTGGCAAACGTGCCGTGATCCAGGCCGGTGCAGTCATCGGTGGTGATGGTTTCGGCTTTGCCAAGGAAGGTGAGCGCTGGATAAAGATTCCGCAGATCGGTCGTGTTGTGATCGGTGATGATGTGGAAGTGGGCGCCAATACGTCAATCGACCGCGGCGCGCTCGATGACACGATCATTGGCGATGGTGTAAAGATCGACAATCAGATCCAGATTGCGCATAACGTGACTATTGGCAACCACTCAGCACTGGCCGGTTGTGTCGGTATCGCCGGGAGCACGAAAATAGGTCAGCGATGCACCGTCGGTGGCGCTGGAATGATCATCGGTCATCTTGATCTTGCTGACGATGTGCACGTCTCAGCCGGCTCAATGGTGACAAAAAGCCTGCGCAAGCCGGGCCAATATACCAGCATTTTTCCGCTTGAGGCGCACGATGCCTGGTTGCAGAATGCGGCACAGATCAAACGTTTGGCGAAGCTCGCCGAACGTGTTTCAGAACTTGAGAAAATACTAGAGAAATCGGAGAAAACGTCTTGAATGCAATGGATATTCATGAAATATTGGAGCACCTTCCACATCGCTACCCCTTTCTTCTTGTCGATCGCGTGGTCGACTATGAGGTCGGCAAAACTATCCATGCTTACAAGAACGTAACAATCAACGAGCCTTTTTTTGTCGGTCATTTCCCGCATCATCCGGTCATGCCCGGGGTT
>JBIKLY010000164.1:0-3607 GCA_044359525.1 Rhodocyclaceae bacterium
TGCCCGATCTGATCCCCGCGAGTGCGGAGATTTTCCTGCTGACGATGACCTGCGTCATTTTGATGCTTGATCTCTTCGTCAAGGATAAAAAGCGCACTTTGACTTTTGCGCTGACGCAACTCACCCTTGTTGGTACGGCGATCGTTACCTTCGGGACGAGCACGGGAGAGATTGTCTACACCTTCAGCAACATGTACGTTGCCGATCTGATGGGCACTCTGCTCAAGCTGGCAGTCTATTTCACCGTCTTCGTCGTACTGCTTTACTCGCGTGGCTATATTCTCGACCGTCCGCAGATACCCCGAGCCGAGTTCTATTCCCTGTCGCTGTTTGCCACACTGGGCATGATGGTGATGATTTCAGCCAATCATTTCCTGACCATTTATATCGGTATCGAACTGCTTTCGTTGTCGCTGTATGCGATGGTTGCACTGAACCGGGATTCGGTGACGTCTACCGAAGCGGCGATGAAGTATTTTGTCCTCGGCGCACTCGCTTCGGGCCTCCTGCTCTACGGTATGTCGATGATTTATGGCGCTACGGGTACGCTCGAAATCACCGGCGTTGCCGAGCGTCTCTACATGGGCCAGATCAACAAGACCATTCTTGTCTTTGGTCTGGTTTTCCTGGTTTCGGGGATTGCCTTCAAGCTTGGTGTCGTACCTTTCCATATGTGGATCCCCGACGTTTATCATGGTGCGCCGACCGCAGTCACGCTGTTCATCGCCTCGGCCACCAAGCTTGCCGCGTTTGCCATCGTCATTCGCATGCTGGTCAATGGCCTGATTGTTCTCGCGCAGGACTGGCAGTTGATGCTGATCATTCTTTCAGTGCTGTCGATGGCAATTGGTAACCTGGCCGCCATTGCGCAGACCAATCTCAAGCGCATGCTGGCCTATTCGGCAATCTCGCATATGGGCTTCATGCTACTGGGTCTGGTCACCGGCGTGGTTGGTGGCGACGCACGCTTTGCGCTTAATGCCTACAGTTCGTCAATGTTCTACGTCATCACTTATGTGCTGACCAGTGCCGGTACTTTCGGCATGATTCTGCTGCTGGCCCGTTCGGGCTTTGAGGCGGACGAAATTGATGATTTCAAGGGGCTCAACAAGCGCAGTCCGTGGTTCGCTTTCGTCATGATGATGATGATGTTCTCGATGGCCGGCATACCGTTCTTTGTTGGCTTCTTTGCCAAGCTTTCAGTGCTGCAGGCTGTCGTTGCGGCCGGTTATCTGTGGCTGGCCATTGCTGCCGTGTTCTTCTCGCTGATTGGTGCTTTCTATTACCTGCGTGTCGTCAAGATCATGTACTTTGACGAGCCTGTTGATATGACGCCAATCCGCGCGCCCGTCGATATGAAGCTGTTGATGTCGGCTAATGGCCTGGCGGTTGCGCTGCTCGGGATCTTCCCGCAGGCACTGATGTCGCTCTGTGCTTATTCGCTGCTGCGTTCGCTCTGAGCGAAGCATGTTCTACCGAAAACGCCCCGCTAGTCGGGGCGTTTTTATTGGGAGTCGATTGATGAAAAATGATCACCAGCCTACAGATGCACACCTCCACGAAACACAAATCGACAGCGTGCAGGTCTTCAAGGGCAAGCTGCTCGACGTACGTAGCGACCGGGTGACGCTACCCGACGGCAACGAAGGTGTTCGCGAATACGTTGTCCATCCCGGTGCGGTGGTGATCGTCGCCGAGCAGGACGATGGCCGGCTGCTCTTCGAGCGCCAGTACCGTTACCCGCTGCGCCGCACCTTCCTTGAGCTGCCGGCTGGCAAGATCGATGCCGGCGAAGAAATTCTCGCGACTGCAATTCGCGAACTACTCGAAGAAACCGGACACAGCGCGCGTGACTGGCGGTATCTCGGCGTCATGCATCCATGCATCGGCTATTCGGATGAGCGCATCGAGATATTTCTGGCTCGTGGATTGACGCGTGAATCTGCACCGCAACTCGATCACGGTGAGTTCCTCGATGTCCTGAGCCTGTCGCTGGAAGAGGCGATCGCTGCCGTGCGCAGCGGAGAAATTACCGACGCCAAGAGCATCACCGCCCTGTTCTGGGCTGAGAAGGTAATTACTGCTGGCTGGTAGGCGAGCTGACGATCCGGCTGAGCGCCGCTTGCAGTTCGGCGACTGTTTCTTCAAGTCGGGTTACACGCTCTTCCAGTTCTGCACCCGTTATCGAACCCGGATGGCTGTTGTCTTTATTGTCGGCTGGCTGGGCGGCTTCTCCACATACCAGATGCGCCCAGCGATGCTCGCGTGAGCCGGCCTGTTTCGGTAATTTTACGGTCAGTGCGCCGCTGCTGCGTTCAGCGAGTTCTTCCAGGTAGGCTTCGACCGATGAAGCGTCGTCAAAGTGGTAAAGCCGTTCGCAATTTGCCCGCAGTTCGCTGACCGTTTGTGCACCCCGCAGCATCAGGACAGCAAGCAGGGCGATGCTGGCCGCCGGCAGGCCGTAACATTTGGCAAAATTCTGCGTGTAGCGCAACACCCGGCCCGAAGCGCCGTAGGTTTCGAGCACCAGCGTTCTGCCGCGCAGTTCCTCCAGTGCCGCCTGTACCTCGGTATCGCTGGCGCACATTATCGGATCGCGTGAACTTTTCTGGTTGCAGCCCGCTGTCAGGCTGTTCAGGGTCAGCGGGTAGGCATCAGGCGTTGTTCGTTCCTTTTCGACCAGTACGCCGAGTATGCGTGCCTCGAGTAAGGTCAAGGATGGCAGGTTGCTCATCTGGTTCTTCTCTTTCATCGTTGTTAATGGCACCATTCTCCCAATGCGCTATCGTCCGTACAAGCACTTCCGCTTGCTTACCTGCAGAAATGAGAGGGTTCGTTTGAAAAATCGGAGTGTGTCATGAAAGCACTGATCGTCGAACCTTCCCGGATGATCCGTAATGTGCTGGCCTCCCTGTTTGCCAAGAACAATGTGGCTTCCGTTGCCGTCGAGACCGCTGGTGAGGCGCTGGCGGCGCTGACGGCTGAACACGTCGACTTCCTTTGTTTTTCGATGCAGCTTGGCGATATGACCGGCATTGAATTTTTTGTCCAGGCCAAGGCGCGCGGCCTGATCGGCAAGCATCCATCAGTCATGTTAACTTCGTCGCAGGACAGCGTTACGGCGCAGGCGATCAGTCAAGGCGTGACCGAGTGTTTCCGCAAGGACGAGCGCGCCACGTTCGAAGCTTACGTCGATCGCTGGGCGGCCAGTGGGTCGGCGAACCTCAGCGGACAGGTGTTGCTCATTGAAGACAGCAAAATTCAGGCAGCATTTCTTGAAAAGCTTCTGGCGGCCCTCGGGCTGACCGTCACACGCGTGGCCACCGGTGAAGAAGGTCTGAAATCGATCAGCGAACACAGGTTTGACCTCGTTCTGGTTGATTACATGCTTGAGGAATCGATGACCGGTCTCGGTGTGATCCGTGCCATCCGCAGCATGGCCGGACGCTCCGGTAGTCTCCCGATACTGGCGATCTCAGGCTTTGACGACGTTGCCCGGCGTATTGAGATGTTGCGCTCGGGTGCCAACGATTTTGTTCATAAGCCGGTCGTACCCGAGGAGTTTCAGGTACGCGTACGCAACTTGATTCAGCTGCGCCAGGCGCTT
>JBIKLY010000019.1:0-42475 GCA_044359525.1 Rhodocyclaceae bacterium
CGCTTTGCCATCCGCTACGAAGCGGCACGCACCATCGAAGATGTGCTGGCACGACGCACGCGGGCGCTGTTCCACGACGCGACCGCCGCCGACGCAATCATTGCCAGAGTCGCTGAAATATTTGCTGAAGAACTCGATCCACCAGCAGATCGACTAAAAGCGATGATTGAAGCCGCACGCGACAGCGCCCGACGCTTCATGGGGAATTAGGAAAACCGGCAATCCACAAAATTACCGGATGCCGGTACCGCTCAGGCCGGCGCCGGATACAGCCACGCGAACAAGGCCTGCCCCTGCGATTCGGCAAGGCGCGCGAGGCCGGCAAGATCAATAAGCAAGGTATGCACAGCCTCGACCGGCCAGGCTTCAATTTCAAAAACCTCGGTCGCCGCCAGCTCGTCGGCCAGCTGCGAAAGAATTTCAGCATCGTAAGCCGCCATTTTTTCCAGCACCCGCTCAGCGATGCGAACCACAATTGTTCCCTCTTCGGCCACACAGGCAGGCTCGTGCAGGCTGAGCGACAGGTCATATTCGTCACCCGTTACCAGACAGTGCAGCATGGTGATCTTGGTAGTATCGAGGCCTTTCCCCTCGATTCCGCTCCATTCATCGAGCGGGCACATTGATTCTGCGACTGCTGCAAATTCATCTTCATCAGCAGCGACAAAGTAGGTAATTAGTGCCAATCGACAACTCCTTGATCTGTTTAAAAAGCTACCGCCTGAACAACGCCCAGTATACCGCCCGCACCTGTTTCAGCGACGATTGCGCTTCGGTTTGCGCACGATGACCGGCCGCTCCGGCAAGCCGAGCGCCTGCCGCGAAAGACGATCCGCATCACCATTACGCTGCTGCGGAATCCATATCAGCTGCACTTCAGCAAAGCGCGCCATCCACTCGCGGGCGCGCATCGACAGCATGCGCAGCGGCTCAATTACCGTCGACTCCGGGCCGTTCACATAGCGGATCGCCACATCGCTGTCGCCCCACACCTGCAGGCGCCGCGCGCCGGCCGCGCAAGCCAGTTCAAGCAGCGCGCAGAGCGCCTGCAGTTCGGCCTCGTTGTTGCAGCCGCTGCCGGAAAGCCGTTCCGACTTTTCAAAGCGACGCGCGTCGGGCGCGAGCAGAACCACGCCAATGCCGATGTCACCCGGATTGGGCCGCGCCGACCCGTCAAACCAGCCTTGCCAGTAGATATCAACGCTCAATGCAGCACCCGATTCATTCACAGTTCGTAAAACATGACGAATTCTGACGCTTATGAAAACGCGACGCCAGCCGCATGTACAATTCAAGGCTAATTCAGCCAGCCGGAACCAACACCCGCAATGACTGCCCCGCTGCTCACCCAGGCCAGCCGCCCGCTGACCTTCACCATCGATGCGATCAACGAGCGCGGCGAGATCGTACCGACACCGATTGCCGGCGAACACCCGCTGACCATCTACGTCGACAAACGCGAAATCGTCACCCTGATGACGCTCGGTGCGGCACCCGAGGCATTGACTGTCGGCTACCTGCGCAACCAGCGCCTGGTACAAAGCCTTGATGAAATCGCCGCCGTACAGGTTGATTGGGAGGTCAATGCGGTCGCGGTAACCACCCATCACGGCCTGCTCGATGCCGAGGCGCGCATGAGCAAACGCACGGTCACCACCGGCTGCGGGCAAGGCACAATGTTCGGTGATCTGATGGCTGAAATCGACGAACTCCACCTACCGAAAAACGCGCAGCTAAGCGAAGCCACCGTCTATGCCCTGCTTGACGCGGTGCGCCATCACGACTCGATCTACAAGCAGGCCGGCGCCGTGCATGGCTGCGCGCTGGCGAGCAACGCGCCATCCGGCACGGAGATTCTGATGTTCGTCGAGGATGTCGGCCGCCATAACGCGGTAGACGCCATTGCCGGGAAGATGTGGCTCGACGGGCTGGACGGCAGCGACAAGATTTTCTACACCACCGGACGCCTGACTTCCGAGATGGTGATCAAGACGGCGCAGATGGGCATCCCGTTTCTCGTCTCGCGCTCTGGGCTGACGCAGATGGGCTGGGAACTGGCACAACGTATCGGCATGACAATGATCGGCCGTGCGCAAGGCAAACACTATCTACTATTTACCGGAGAGGAGCGTTTCACACGATGATTACCGGCGTAATTCTCGCGGGCGGCCTGGGCCGTCGCATGGGCGGTGTCGACAAAGGCCTGCAATTGCTCCAGGACAAGCCGATGGTGCAGTGGGCGCTGGAGCGCTTTGCCCCGCAGGTCGACGAAGTGCTGATCAACGCCAACCAGAACGCCGAACAGTACGGCACTTTCGGCTACCCGGTGGTACCCGATCAGATCCCTGATTTTGCCGGCCCGCTGGCCGGCCTGCACGCGGCACTCTCGCGGGCGGCACACCCGCTGGTCGCCACCGTGCCCTGCGACTCACCCTTCCTGCCAGCCGATCTGGTCAGCCGCCTGCACGCTGCGCTGGAAGCTGATGGCGCCGATCTCGCCGTAGCGCGCACTTTCGACCAGGCGCATCCGGTATTCTGCCTGTGCCGGCGCGAGGTGCTGCCGCACCTGACGGCCTTTCTCGAATCGGGTGGACGCAAGGTCGACCGCTGGTACGCAACGCTGAAGGTGATCGAAGTGGCTTTCGACGACGAAGCCGAAGCCTTCAGCAACATCAACACGCGTGATGAACTGAAAAATTTCGGCAAATGAGCTTAGAGACCGCGAACGACAGCCCGTACCTGACAGCGAAGCTGGCCGCCGCCTACCTGCACATCAACGAGAAGAAACTCTACGAACTGGCCAACGCCCGCGAAGTACCAGCCGCCAAGGTCGGTGGCAAATGGCTCTTCGCGCGCGCCCTGCTCGACGCATGGCTGCTCGAACAGGCGCACGGCGGCGCATTGACCGACCGCCTGTTGCTCGCCGGCAGCGATGACCCGTGGCTGGCAAGCGCGATGACACAACTCGCGGCAACGGTCGGCAATACGGCCTTCGTCGCCTACGCACCGAACGGCACACTGCCCGGCCTCGAACTACTGGCACAACGCCGGACCAGCGCCAGCGCGCTGCACTGGGGGCCGCTTGAACGCAGCGACCTGGCCCACCCTGCACTGCTGCGCAAACACGCCGGCCATGATCAGTGGACACTGATTCGTCTGGCCCGGCGCGAACAGGGCATCATCCTGCGTCCCGGCATCGAGGCCAGCGATCTCGAAACGCTGGCCAGTTACGATTTTCGCTGGGCAATGCGGCAGGGCGGCGCCGGCTCGCAGCACTATCTGCTGACCGCGCTGACCGACCGCGGCTTCCGCAGCGAGGATTGCAGCACGGTCGCCACCGCCTTGTCCGAACGGCAGGCTGCGGCACTGGTGGCGCAAGACATCGCCGACTGCGCGCCCGGCACGCGCGGCGCGGCCGGTGAATTCGGTCTGGATTTTTTACCGCTCGGCTGGGAGGCGTTCGATCTCGCCCTGCCCAAAACACTCTACTTCCGGCGGCTGTTTCAGCAACTACTCGACCTGCTCGGCAGCGAGGCGTCGCGCGCGCTGGCCACCCGCCTTGGTGGCTACGACCTGACCCCTCTGGGGCGCAACATCTTGTTCGATCAGACGCCGTAAATCTGCTGGTAGGCCGCCAGCGCTTGAGCAATTTTCACGCTTGGCCTGGCCACATCGCCGGTGCCGAACTCTTGCTGCAAGTCGCTCTTGTGCTCGGCGAAGTAGTCAATGACCTTATCGAGATTATTCAGCCGGTTCGGGATGAAATTACCAGCCGAATTGAGTAATTCTGCCGATTTGGCGAAATTTTCACTGAATTCCTGAACCGTATTGACGGCGCCTTTCCGGTTATTCGTCAGCAATGAATTGAGCCGTGCGGTATCGAGCGAGGCCAACTTGGTATTCGGGTCAATCGAGATGCCGAGATCGGCCAAGCCATGCACGCCCTCTCTGGCGCCGTTAAAGGGATTTTTGATGCTCTGATCGAGCTCGTAACGCGAAATCTGTGCGGCCTGGGCATCGGCCATTGCCCCGCCTTGCTCCATGTCCGGATTGAAGCGCAGAACCCAGCTGTTGTACTGGCCGACAAAATGCTGCAACTGCGAAGTCAACGCCTCATTGCTGCTGGATTCGGAAATATCTCCCAGACTCCGGCCGGCATCCTGCATTTGCGAGACATAGGATTTCATCTCGCTCAGTTCCGAAAACTGTGCCTTGTACGAAATATCATTACTATTGATGACGCTCATCATCCGGTAGGCCGACTCCGGATCAAACAACCCCAGATTACGACCGGTCGACGATAGCCCCCTGATTTCGCCAGCCTTGGTCAACATGGATGAAGAGGAGGCCGAAGCGCCTTCTGATGCAAAGCCTTGAAATATGTCCTGCCAGCGGGTGTCGTGCTTTGCGTCAGGGCCGGCGGCGATCAGCGAACCAAGTGCCTGCGAGCGGAAACTTGCCAGACCGAGCAGAATTGAGGGGGGTGAGAGAGTCATGACACTTGCTCCTGTTTGTGGCTACGCATCTGAAGATGGGTAATCCGGGGAACGAACAGTCATGAGTAAGCATAAGCCGTGCCGATCATTCGCATCCATGCGGCAAGGCATTGAGCCAAAGAAATTCTGCTGTTCCGGCAATTTTTTCCGCCGGGGCGGCAAAGACTTCCTGCCGCCGCATCAAGCGCAGTGGACAAAATCACCCCGAAGCGGATTTTTTGGTGCGACGCAGCAAAAATAGATTGACATCCTGAAAAGAGCCGCTAAAATTCAACTTATTGCAGTGCACCATTCGCCTCCTCGCACTGGGGATGAGCATCGCGAATGGGGAATCAATCAGGCATCAATTGAATTTTTTAATAACTCTGGAGATCACCATGAACAAAGTAGCCGAGCAATTCACCACCGCCAACAAAGCCGGTATCGAAACCCTGCAGACCGTTGCCAACACCTCGTTGACCGGCCTCGCCAACCTGACGCTGCTCAACCTCAACACGGTCCGTGCTTTGGTCGAAGACAGTGCTGCCAACGCCAAGGCGTTGCTCGCGGTCAAGGATGTGCAGGGTCTGCTGGCACTGCAGAAGTCGCTGGCTCAGCCGGCTGTCGAAAAGACCATCGCTTACTCGCGCAGCGTGTATGAGATCCTCAGCCAGTCGTCGAACGGCGTGACCCAGGTCGTTGAAGAGCAGGTTTCGGAAGTCAACAAGAACGTGAACTCTGCCATCGAAAAAGCGCTGAAAAATGCACCGGCCGGTTCCGAAGTTGCCGTGACTGCCGTAAAGTCGGCAATCGCTGCCGCAAACTCGGCCTACAGCAACATCAGCAAGGTTGCCAAGCAGGCTACCGAGATGGCCGAAGCCAACGTCGCTGCAGCCAATGCAGCAACCGTGAAGCTGGTCAAGAAAGCTGCCTGAGCACACGTAAAACCATAAGATCCGGCGCCTGAAGGTGCCGGATTCAGACCCGGTGCTGCGGTACCGGGTTTTTTCGTTTCAGACTGAAGCATCGCTGTATCGGCGTTTTTCGACAAATAGCAATAAAAAGCTGTGCTTACTTGCTACAACAAGCACGGCGGCGCAAACTGTAGCGGACTTATCAAACTCGAAGGCGATATATGGGTACCGAAGTGAATACATCCATTCTGCAATTTCTGAAAAGCAACGGCGAGAAGCTGGATGCAGAAATCTCTGCCGCACTCCACATCCCGATGGCCTCATTGAAGACGCACGTTGCCCAGCTATCCGCCGCTGGCGAAGTTATTTGCTGCAACGTGACGCGATTCATTGAAGGCAAAAAAATCGAAGGTGTCAGTTGCCGCCTGTCGTGCGATCTGCCGTCACCGGCGCGTGGCCGCAAACCAGGCGTCAAAAAAGACCCGAACGCAGACTTGATGATGTGAAGCAGGAATCAGCCACGGCATCCCGCCAGGGCTGATTTCATTGAATTCACGAGGCCATTTTGCAGGCAGAAGGCATTTCAACCGTCGCGCACGTTATCCAGCTGGCTGTCGCCCCGGTTTTTTTGCTGACTGGTGTTGGCGCAATTCTGGCGGTGCTGATCAATCGGCTGGCGCGAGTCGTTGATCGCTTTCGTACGCTGGAAGACGAACTGCCAAGCACCAAAGATGGCGTCCTGGCGCCAGCAAAAACCGAAATGCTGATCCTCACCCGCCGGGCCCGACTGATCCATTGGTCAATCAGCCTGTGCACAGTCTGCGCACTGTTTGTCTGCGTGGTCATTGCGACGCTGTTTGCCGGCTCGATGATCGGTGTCGATCTGTCGGGTACCATCGCGCTACTTTTCGTTGCCGCGATGCTGACGCTGATCGCCGGCTTAATGAGCTTCCTGCGCGAAATTGCACTGGCCACCAGCAGCATCCACGTCAGCCTGTCAGGGAACACCCCGAACAAATAGGCTACGTAAACCGCCGTCAATACACCGGTTCGCTCGATGCGTATTCCGGCTCGCTCAACA
Source organism: Rhodocyclaceae bacterium (assembly GCA_044359525.1). Lineage (GTDB taxonomy): Bacteria > Pseudomonadota > Gammaproteobacteria > Burkholderiales > Rhodocyclaceae > CAJBIL01. The sequence continues at coordinate 6,471 of JBIKLY010000019.1, forward strand.
ACCATACCGAAAAAGTCGCACCCTCGCCGTACACGCTATCAACGGTGATGCGCCCGCCATAGCGCTCGATCAAGGAGTAACTGATCGACAGGCCAAGACCGGTGCCAAGTGTCTTCTTGGTTGTGAAGAACGGATCGAAAATTCGATCAACGTCCTCTGCGCGAATACCTTCGCCGGTGTCCGACACGTCGATGCGCACACCACGCGCTACCTCGTTTTCGTCCCAGTCACTGCTCGCCAGCGTCAGCGTGCCGCCCTCCGGCATCGCTTGCACGGCATTGACGATGAGATTGATCAAGACCTGCTGCAACTCCTGGCCGTTGATACCGACCCGGCGGCTTGCCGCGTAACTCTGCACCACACGAACACTGCGTTTGCCAAGATGGTGCTGCGACAGGACCAGGCAATCGGCAAGTACGGCAGCACTATCGATACTCTCGACATAGCCGGCAAACTCGCCGGGACGGGCAAACTGCAGGAGCTTGGTGACAATCACCCGGATCCGGTTGACCTGCTCGTCGATCAACTGCACTTCCTTGATCACCGGTTGCGCTGCCGGGCCAAGCACATCACGCAGCACGTCAAGGTTGCCCTGGATTACCGCAATCGGGTTGTTGATTTCATGTGCGACACCCGCCGTCAACTCGCCGATGGCCGCCAGTTTTTCACTCATCACCAGTTGCCGCTGCGCTTCACGCAGATGCGTGTTGGCCTGTTCCAGCTCAAGCGTGCGCTCGACAACCTTCAGATCAAGCTCATTGGCCCAGCGCTGCAGCTCATTGCGTTTTACCGCCAGCACATCGAGCAGGTGATCAAACTCGCCGGCCAGCCGCCCGAGCTCATCCCGACTGCCGGTAACGCCAACCCGCGCATCGATCTCGCCACCGTCGATGCGCACAATGGCGTCATTCATCCGCTCCAGCGGCCGGAAGATGCTGCGCGCCCAATACAGCGACCACGCCGAACCAAGCAGGCTGATGACCGCAAACAGCATGAAAATTACCGCCAGCGCATTTTCTTTCGCGGCACGGAAGGGTTGCTCGAGGAAACCGACATAGAGCATGCCGACCCGCTGGCCAAAGCTGTCGACTACCGGCTCATAACCGGAGACGTACCAGTCATTGACCACAAAGGCTGTGTCCAGCCAGGTGTTGCCGCGTTCAAGGACAAACTCGCGGACGCTTTTCGAGACGCGCGTACCGAGCGCCCGTTCGCCTTCGAACAGGCGAACGTTGGTGGCGATCCGCGCATCACCAAGAAACAGCGTTGCCGTTCCCTTGCTGCCCAGCGGCAGCGACCCATCACGATAAATGATCGCATTCAGCGTATCGACAAAATCAAGATTGCCGTTGAGCAGCATGCCGCCCTCGACTACTCCGAGCAACTGCCCGCCGACATCGAGTATCGGCGCGGCGGCGTGGATGATCATGCCGCGCGTTTCACTTTGCCGCACATCCGGTACGGCTTGCGCAGTGGGCACAAGATTAAGACTGGCGCGATCACGCAAGGAGGCGTCGATCGCTGTCAGCTGTGTCTCGTCGTAAATATCTATCGCACTACCCGCACTGCCATGCAAGGCCGCCCTGACCACCGGCCAGCCCGCATGATCGGCCACGGCAGGCTGTGCAGCCGAGACATAGCGCACCTTGCCCGAGCGGTCGAGTACGTACATAAAGTCGAGCCGGTTATGGCGCCGCGCAAGATCCAGTTCGGACTCGATTGCTTCCCGCCGCCCCCCAGCCAGCGCCTGCTGCAAACGCTGCGCGCTGGCAAGCGCCTCAACCTGCGAACCGACCCCTTTGACCACGCGGTCAAAATACTCGTGCGCCGTCACCATGTCGCTACCGACCTTGAAAATCAGTAGCTTCTGATAGCTGGTATTGCTCCAGTACCAGACCAGCGCCATGATGATCGGGAAGCCGATCAGCAGCGGCGCCAGCACGAGAAAAAGCAGCTTGGCGCGCACCGAAGCGCGAAAATGCTCAATCAGGCGACGAAACAGTCCGGAACGCTCCATCATCTAGGCTTCGGGCGCACCGGGTGTTTTCGGCTCAGACCACTCCAGACACTTGCGCTCCAGCGTCTTGCGCGACACACCCAGCCGGCGCGCCGCTTCCGACTTGTTGCCGCTGACCATGTCAAGTACGCGCAAAACATGACGCTTCTCAACTTCAGCCAGAGAGAGCTGATCAAGCATTTCGCCGGAATCTGTCTCCACTTCCGGGACAACACCACCCGCCGCAGCCAGCGCTTCTATCGGAAAATAGCCAAGAATCAGCGAGCGCTCGAGAAAATTCTTCAACTCGCGCACATTGCCCGGCCAATGATAGGCAGCCATGCCTTTGAGCACTTCGCGGGTCAGGGCGAGCGGTGCCACGCCAAGTTGAGTCGAGAGCAGCCCCATGAAGTGCGCGGCAAGATCGGCCACATCCTCGCGTCGATTACGCAAGGGCGGAATCGCAATATCGACCACCGCCAGACGGTAATAAAGATCCTGCCGGAAACGTCCGGCCGCCACCTCGCCAGCCAGTTCACGATTGGTTGCAGTGATGATGCGCACATCGACCGGCACTTCCTTTTCCGAGCCGACCGGACGCACCTTGCGCTCCTCAAGCACGCGCAGCAGCTTGGTCTGCATGAGCAAGGGCAACTCGGCAATTTCATCGAGGAAAAGCGTACCGCCATGCGCGTAATAGAACAGACCGTTACGACTATCGGAGGCGCCCGTAAAAGCACCCTTGACGTGACCAAAGAGCTCACTCTCGATCAGCTCGGCTGTAATCGCCCCGCAATTGACCGGCACGAAGGGGCGCGCTGCACGCGCACTCATCTGATGCAGTGCGCGTGCCGTCACCTCCTTGCCGGTGCCCGATTCACCCTGCAGCAATACAGTCGTCGGCATCGGTGCGATGCGCTTGATCAGACCGCGCAGATGCTGGATTGCCAGCGAATGACCGACCAGTCCATCGACCTCGGCACCGAGCTCGGCCAGCTCACGACGCAGCACAAAATTCTCGCGCGCCAGCCGCGCGCCCTCGAAGCAACGCTTGATCGAGTTGAGCATCTGGTCAACGCGAAAGGGCTTGAGAATAAAATCAGACGCACCACCGCGCAGCGCCTTGATCGCCGTATCCATGTCGGCAAAAGCGGTAATCAGGATCACGTCACCGTTAAAACCGCCCTCACGCAACTCGTGTAGCCACTCGACGCCCGACTTCCCCGGCAGGGCGATGTCGAGCACGATGAGATCGAAATGCAGACGCGCCATCAGTTCGATCGCGCTTTCGACATCACCAACCACTTCAACCAGACCACAGCGCGGCTTCAACGTCCTTTCAAGAAAACTGCGCATGCCGGCCTCGTCGTCGACGACGAGTACCGAAAATGCCTGCCAGTTGCCAAACGTAGCAGCCGCATCGGCTGCGCCATCAATCTGCTGCATGCTTGACTCCACTCCCCATCTTTTTCTCTGACCCGGCGTATTTCTCAGTGAGCTGCAAGCGGCTCGCAATCACGACATACGAATGCCGCCATTGTTTGCCGCGCGCAGGGCAAGCACTGGTAAACATCACAACACTCCAAGAGACAGAAAAATAGCCGTCCGCGGAGAATATCACCTAAAGGTTTTTTTCATCTCGCCGTTACCTCTTCTTTATACGAATTGCTTGAATTTTTTTGCCATGTCATTAGTATGACCTCCTGAAGAGCGCAACCAGACTCGCTTTCCGAGCATCGAGACTGTTGAAATCAAGAGAAGATTATGCCAAAACCGTACTTCTTTTTCCGCCCGCTGCTCGCGAAAAACCATGCCTGGGCAGCATTCGACTGGCAAACTGACAAGCCGGAAATCACCGAGTCGGCTGACTACGCCCGCTGTTTTGACGAATCCGGCGTTGCCCCGCTGGCCAAAAAAAACCCGCTGATTTTACCGGCCACCCCCAGCTGGCTCGAGCACAGCGAGTTTATTCAGAAATTCGAAGCCAACCAAGCTATTTTCGTGCTCCCGGCAAGCGTGCTTGATGACACAGCGACGATTGAGCGCTGCAAGGCACTGCGCAAGCATGGACAGCATTGTGCGCTACAGGTCGACAACGCCGAAATCATCAAACGGATCCCGGTCGCTGCCTTTGACTACCTGCAGTTCGATGCCCCCTTCGTCCGCCACCAGCTACCCGCACTGGATCTGGCTTACGCGGAAGATGCCGGATTCCAGACGATTGCCCGCCATGTTGACTCGCACGAACTCTTCGCGTGGCTGGCTGATAAGCACTTCACCTATGGTGAAAGCAGTTTTGTCACGGTACGAGACCCCGGCGCCGGTAAAGAACCTGACCTTACCCGCCTGAAACTGCTCAAGCTGTTGAGCCTCGTCGCGCAGGACGCTGATACGTGCGAAATCGAGTCAATTTTCCGCGAAGAGCCGAAACTCTCTTACAACCTGCTGCGCCTGGTCAATTCGGTAGCGGTCGGTGCGAAAACGAGCATTGGCAGCTTTCACCAGGCTATCGCCATTCTCGGCCGTCGTCAGCTGCAGCGCTGGCTGCAACTGCTTATTTACGCCAATCAGCTGGCCCATGCCAACGCACCCAACCCGCTGATGCAACTGGCAGCGGCACGCGGGCGGCAGATGGAGCTTCTGGTCGGCGCCATCGAACCGGCAATCAATATTCCGGATTTTGGTGATTCAGCTTTCATGACGGGGATATTCTCTCTGCTTGATATCCTGCTCAATCTGCCGATGAATGAAATTCTCGATACATTGCCGCTACAGAGCGATATTCAGGTAGCCCTGGGTGACCGGCAGGGTGTTCTTGGCCATTTGCTCAACGCAATCTCTGCCGGAGAAGCCGGAAACTTCCTGGCAGCTTCCGAGACGCTGGACCAACTCGGAATAAGCCCTGCCCGTCACGCAATGGCACAGACGGCGGCTTTTTTCTGGGCCAGCGGAATCAATCTCGAATAGACGGGACACCACGCACTCCATGGCACCAGAGCCACATACAGTACTCAACCCCGGCAGCGATGTCGGGCCATCCGACTTCGAGTTGGCCGGACAGCTTTACTATGCCGTTCTGTACCGCGAAGGCCCGATTTCCAACGAAACAATCGAGGCGCTTTTCCGCAGCGCCCTGTCGAGTGCGGAAGGATGCTTCGTACTGAGCGAACAACGCCATTTGCTGCAAGGCACCTGGGCAGAATTGCTCGATGAAGCAGAAGCACGCGGCTCCCTGATTTTCCGACGCGGCGCGATCAACGATGGTTTGCCTGATCATCTCGGCTTTCCCTTGGTATTCCGGGAAGAAATGCTCGGTTTCATTGGCGTAGCCGACCGTGCCGCCGGCTACGACCAGGCGGCCATCCGCCGCTTTGCCAACCTCGCCTCCTTGCTCGCCGGCATGCTGCACGCACGGCTGACGCATGACCAACGAATTTCCGCTCTAGCCGCAAGCGAGGCAGAAGTACGTCGTCAAACGCAAATGCTCGATCAGATTCGTGACTCGGTCATCACCATGGATCTGGATGGCTACATCGTTGGCTGGAACCATGGTGCCGAGAGTCTTTTTGGCTATACGCCAAGCGAAATCATTGGCAAGAATATTCTTGTACTTTACGCGGACGCCTCCGAAGACGACCCGATATTTAATGGTTTTCTGGACAACGGCAGCCACGAAATGACGGTACGCCGGCGCAAGAAATCCGGCGATATTTTCTGGGCCAGTGTCTCGCTCTCGGTCGCACAGGATGAATCCGGCAATCCGAGCGGCCTGATTGGCTATGTCGTCGACATCTCGGAACATTTGGCTGCAGAAGAACAATTACAACTGCACGCAAAGATTTTCGAACACAACAGTGAAGCGGTGATCGTAACCAACGCCGACGAACAGATTATTTCAGCCAACCAGGCGTTCTCGAAGATCACCGGCTACGCACCGGGTGAAATACTCGGCAAGCGAATGGAAATACTTGGCGCGCTGGGGACCGAAACCCTGCTCAATAGCGACGCCCGGGGGCAGCTGTGCCTATCGGGTCAATGGTCGGGTGAGCTGCAGTTGCAGCGAAAAACTGGCGATATTTTCCCTGCCGCAGCCTCGATCACTTCGGTGCTCGATGCCCACGGCAGGCTTGGCCACTACCTCGTGGTTTTCTCCGACATTACCCAGCGCAAGGAGGCCGAACGCCAGATTTACCGCCTGGCTTACTACGATCCGCTGACGGGGCTACCCAACCGGACACTGTTCTATTCACTGCTCGAACAAACGCTGGCCGAAGCGCATCGCAGCCGCACACATGGCGCCCTGCTTTTTCTTGACCTTAACCGCTTCAAAAACATCAACGATTCCTTTGGTCACACACCTGCCGACCTGATCCTGCAGGAAGTTGGTCATCGCCTGGGCTTGGCACTACGCCACGAAGACATCATTTCCCGTCTCGGCGGTGATGAATTCGTCATTGCCCTACCCGACATCAGCCGCCGGGAACACGCGGGCCATGTTGCACAGAAGCTACTCGCATCACTCGCCGAGCCCTTCTTCATTGAACATCACGAAGTCATGCTCTCGGCCAGCATCGGTATCAGTATCTTCCCGGAAGACGGGTGCGATACAGAAACACTGATCAAAAATGCCGACGTCGCCATGTATCGTGCCAAGAAACTTGGCAACAGCACACATGTTTTTTACTCGCAGGAAATGAACTTGCGCTCACTCGACCAGCTCAAGCTGGAGAGCAATCTGCGCCGGGCCATTGAACGAAATGAGTTCTGCCTGCATTACCAGCCACAGCTTGATCTTGTTACTGGCCGGATCAATGGCGCCGAAGCGCTGCTGCGCTGGCAGCATCCGGAACATAAAATGATCTCGCCGGCGCAATTCATCCCGGTTGCCGAGGAAACCGGTCTGATCATTCCGATTGGTGAATGGGTGATTGACGCCGCCTGTCGCCAGATCCGCGAGTGGATCGACCAGGGCCTGCCACCGTTGCGAATCGCGGTTAACCTGTCGGCCCGCCAGTTCAGTGCCTCTCTGCCAAAAACCGTCCTCGACGTCATTGCACGTCACGGCATCCCCAGCGATTACCTCGAACTCGAAATTACCGAGAGCATGCTGATGCACAGTGCTGACTCGGTAGTAGCCATGATGCGTGAATTTGCCGAGGCGGGAATTCTCATGGCGCTTGATGACTTTGGAACAGGCTATTCCAGCCTCTCGTACCTGAAGCGCTTCCCGATTGACAACCTGAAAATTGATCAGTCTTTTGTGCGCGGCATACCCGACGACCAGGACGATTCGGCGATTGCCCGCGCCATCATCAGCATGGCCAAAAACCTGCGCTTGTCAGTTATTGCCGAGGGCGTGGAGACTGCAGAACAACTGGCGTTCCTGCGCGAAGCAGGCTGCGACGAGATCCAGGGCTACTATTTCAGCCGGCCACTAGCCGCCGATGAATTTGCCGCCCTTCTGGTCAAGACCAACTGCTGACCGTTCAATTGCCTCAAACGCCGCCGCAGAAGGGATTGCTGCGTCGTTCATGCCCGAAAGTCGACATTGGGCCATGCCCGGGAATAAAAGAAATATCATCGCCCAAGGGCCAGAGCCGCCCGCGTATCGAGGCAACCAGCGTATCAAAATCACCCTTCGGAAAATCAGTACGCCCGATCGAGCCCTGAAACAACACATCGCCAACGATTGCCAGACGGCTCGGTTGATGGAAAAAAACCAGGTGTCCCGGCGTGTGCCCGGGGCAATGGATTACGTCCATTTCGACGTTTCCGAAACACACCTTGTCGCCCTGCTCCAACCAGCGATCCGGGGTAAATGAACGTACGTTGGGGAAACCGAACATCTTGCTTTGCTCAGGCATGCCGTCGATCCAGAACTGATCCTCCCGTTGAGGCCCTTCAATCGGCAGCGAAAACTGCTCAGCCAGTTCGGCCACGGCACCGGCATGATCAATATGGCCGTGCGTCACAAGGATCTTCTCCAGCGTTGCACCGCTCGCCTCAAGCGCGCTGACGATACGTGCGACATCCCCCCCCGGATCAACAACCGCTGCACGACCGGTCTCTTCGCACCACAAAAGGCTGCAATTCTGTTGAAAGGGCGTTACGGGAATAATTTTATATTTCATCGGCATATCAAAGCAGCTCGACCAGACGCGACTTCATTTCGGAAGCGCGCTTGACACCAGCCTCGGAGGAAATTGCCTCGTACCAGTCGTCAACGATGGCACGAAAATCCTCTACCGTTCGCGCATGTTGCGCCTGATCAATCAAACCAGCGCCATACATGCCGAGGAAGGTTTCCGTCGTATTGATCAGGAAGCTGCGTGCCATTTTCAAACGCTCTGCCTGATCGAGCGGCACTTCATCGTGAGCCAGTTTCGGCGCCGGCACCGCAGCCTGAATTGACGCCGGGGCTGAGATTGCAGCTGGCGTCACAAGCGAAACAAACTCCTCATCCAGTAACTGGTCGAGCACCGCATCAAGATCAGACACAATGACCATTCCGCCAAGTGTTGAACGATTTCTTTTACCGTCGATGAAGATCAGAACCTGCCGCGTCTTTGGCGGCAAACGATAGCTTCGTTTCTCGATTTCCTCGATACCTTTTGGCGTCTTGGCGAATGTAAGATTGCCGTCCATAGTCTCTCCCCCTAAGTTACAGCGACACCATTATGCACAATGCCGTGGCGAGCAGCGTCAGTTTTTTGTTCATCGCCGCTACCGGGGAGTTGCAAGGACCGAAGGTATTGAGCCAGCCCAAAACAAAAAAAGAAAAAGGACTCCGATTTCTCAGAGTCCTTTTTTGACTTTATCCCCTCAAACCGATTCGGCTAATCAAAAAACCAAGCCTTGGGAGAAGGCGTTTGCCTTGCAGCCGGTCTTTAAGATCAGGCTTCGCGCAAGGCGCGCTTGCGGTCGTGTTCGTTGAGATGGCGCTTGCGGATACGGATGTTCTTCGGCGTGATTTCAACCAGTTCATCCTCATCGATGAACTCAACCGCCGATTCCAGCGACAGCGCAACGGCCGGCACCAGACGCACCGCTTCATCGGTACCCGAAGAGCGAACGTTGGTCAGCTGCTTGCCCTTGATCGGATTGACGATCAGGTCGTTTTCACGGCTGTGGATGCCGATCACCATGCCTTCGTACAACTTGTCGCCCGGTACCGAGAACATCTTGCCGCGCTCTTGCAGTTTCCACAGCGCGTAGGCCACGGCATCGCCCTGCTCCGACGAAATCAGCACGCCGTTGCGACGACCCGGCATATCGCCCTTGATCGGCGCGTAGTCGTCGAACACATGACTGATCAGGCCGGTGCCGCGTGTCAGGTTGAGGAACTCGCCCTGGAAGCCGATCAGGCCGCGCGCCGGAATGCGGTATTCGAGACGGACGCGACCGCGACCGTCGGAGACCATGTCCTGTAAATCGCCACGGCGATAGCCCAGCGCTTCCATGACGCCGCCCTGGTGCGTTTCTTCGACGTCAAGCGTCAGCATTTCGTACGGCTCGCACTGCTCGCCGTTGATTTCCTTGAAAATCACGCGCGGGCGGCCGACGGCCAGTTCGAAACCTTCACGACGCATGGTTTCGAGCAGGATGGTCAGGTGCAGTTCGCCACGACCGGAAACGAGGAAGCTGTCGCTGTCGGTCGTTTCCTCAACGCGCAGCGCCATGTTGGTCAGCAGTTCTTTTTGCAGGCGATCGCGGATCTGGCGACTGGTAACAAACTTGCCTTCCTGGCCGGCGTACGGCGAGCTGTTGACCATGAAGGTCATGTTCAGCGTCGGCTCGTCGATTTTGAGCATCGGCAGCGCTTCGGGCTTGTCGTTGTCGGTGATCGTGCAACCGATCGACAGTTCTTCAATACCGGTCACCAGCACGATGTCGCCGGCCAGCGCCTCTTCGAGCGGCACGCGCTCAAGGCCACGGAAACCGAAGACCTGGTTGATCTTCGCCGTCTTCGGATTGCCGTGTTCGAACTTGCCATCGGCATCGGCCTGACCGTACATGACGGTGATCTGCTGCGCCGGCTTCAGGCGACCGCGCTGGATGCGGCCAATGCCGATGCGGCCAACGTAGGTCGAGTAATCGAGTGCGGAAATCTGCAATTGCAGTGGGCCGTCGATTTCGTCGATGTGCGGCGGCGAAACGTGCTCGAGAATGGCGTCGAACATCGGACGCATGTCGGTCGATGGCTTGGCCAGATCGAGCGTCGCAAAACCGTTCAGTGCTGAGGCGTAAATCACCGGGAAATCGAGCTGCTCGTCGGATGCACCAAGTTTGTCGAAGAGGTCGAAGGTGTGATCGACCACCCAGTCCGGGCGGGCACCATCACGGTCGATCTTGTTGACCACGACGATTGGCTTGAGTCCCAACGCCAGCGCCTTTTTGGTCACGAAGCGCGTTTGCGGCATCGGGCCTTCGACGGCATCGACCAGCAGCAGCACGCCGTCGACCATCGACAGCACGCGTTCGACTTCACCGCCGAAGTCGGCGTGTCCCGGCGTGTCGATGATGTTGATGTGCACGCCCTTGTAATCGACCGCCAGATTCTTGGCGAGAATCGTGATGCCCCGCTCTTTTTCAAGATCGTTCGAATCCATGACGCGTTCGGCGATGTGCTGGTGGGCAGAGAAGGTACCTGCCTGATGCAGCAGCTTATCGACGAGCGTTGTCTTGCCGTGGTCGACGTGGGCAATGATGGCGATGTTACGGACGGCACGGGACATGTCGGGATAAGCCTTTGATAAAAGGCGGCAATTCTAGCACACCTGAAGGATTGTTTGTTGCGCTGCAAAAATCAATTCGACTGCGAATTTCACCGCAAAGGCGCAAAGGTGCAAAGTTCGCAAAGAAACAACAGGTTAGAAACACCTTTTTAAAAAGGTGATGCTCAAGGATAGGGGAACAACTCTTTGATTTTCTTTGCGAAACTTTGCGCTCTTTGCGCCTTTGCGGTGAATAAGCAGCTTTTCAGGATCAGCGTTTTTTCGCCGGCTTTACCGGCGGTCGCACGAGCGGGCGCGGCGCGGCTTTGGGAAAGCGTGCAGCACCGCACTTCAGGCCGGTGCCGACCGGTTGAAAGCTTGGAATCAGATGTTTCTTGCCGTTACCGATCAGATCGGCGCGTCCCATCTGCCGTAACGCTTCACGCAACAGCGGCCAGTTTTCGGCGTCGTGGTAGCGCAGGAAAGCCTTGTGCAGCTTGCGCATGCGGCTGGAACGCACGGTTTCGACCATCTCCGAATCGCGGGTGACCTTTTTCAGCGGATTCCGGTGCGTGTGATACATCGCCGAGGCAAGCGCCATCGGCGTTGGCAGAAAGGTCTGCACCTGGTCGAGGCGGAAGTTGTTGGCCTTCAGCCAGAGCGCCAGGTTGAGCATGTCCAGATCGGTCGTGCCAGGATGCGCCGCAATGAAGTAAGGAATCAGGTACTGCTCCTTGCCTGCCTCCTTCGAGAATTTCTCGAACATCGCCTTGAACTTGTCGTAGCTGCCGATCGACGGCTTCATCATGTGCGAGAGCGGGCCGTCTTCGGTGTGCTCGGGCGCAATTTTGAGGTAACCACCGACGTGATGCGTGACCAGCTCCTTGACGTACTCCGGCGAGCGGATGGCGAGGTCGTAACGCAGGCCGGAACTAATGACGATGCGCTTGACACCCCTGATCGCCCGCGCCTTGCGGTAGAGCTGGACGAGCGGCGTGTGATCAGTGTTCATCTGCGGACAGATGTCGGGAAAGACGCAGGACAGGCGGCGGCACGACGCTTCGATCTTCGGATCGCGGCAGGCCAGACGGTACATATTGGCCGTCGGCCCGCCGAGGTCGGAAATGGTGCCGGTAAAACCCGGCGTCTTGTCGCGGATTTCCTCGATCTCGTGCAGGATCGACGCTTCCGAGCGACTCTGGATGATGCGCCCCTCGTGCTCGGTGATCGAACAGAAAGTACAGCCGCCGAAACAGCCGCGCATGATGTTGATCGAAAAACGGATCATCTCGAAGGCAGGGATTTTTGCATCGCCGTAAGACGGATGCGGCTTGCGCTGGAAGGGCGAGGCGAAAACGCCGTCCATTTCCGGCGTGGTCAGCGGGAACGGCGGCGGATTGAGCCACACGTCGCGCTCGCCGTGCCCCTGGATCAGCGCGCGCGCGTTGCCCGGATTGGATTCGACGTGAAAGGTTCTTGAAGCGTGCGCATAAAGGACAGGGTCAGCGACCACCTGTTCGTATGAAGGCAGGCGAATCGCGGTCCGCCGGCGATCGATTTTCGGCATGCGCGTGTGCGACTGAAACTGGATTACTTGGGCACCGGCCTGTGGCGCCTTCGCCGAGCCAGACGCGCAAGCCGCTTCTTTCCCGGCTTCCGGCTCGCTGGCATAAGGATCGGCATGACGAATCAGCGGGCCGGGTGTATCGACGTCGGTCGAATCCATCTCCGACCAGTCGGCGCCGGGCAACCAGCCACGCGGCACCATGAACGAGGTGCCGCGCAGATCGCGGATTTCGCCGATCTTCTCGCCCGCCGCCAGACGGTGCGCCAGCGCGACGATGGCGCGTTCGGCGCTGCCGAAAATCAGCAGGTCGGCCTTCGAGTCCGGCAGCACCGAACGGCGCACCTTGTCCGACCAGTAATCGTAGTGCGCGATGCGGCGCAGGCTGGCTTCGATCGAACCGATGACCACATTGGCGTCCGGGAAGGCCTCACGGCAGCGCTGGGCATAGACAACGACGGCGCGGTCGGGCCGCTTGTTGGCCTCGGCGTTCGCCGTATAGGCATCCTCGGAGCGCGTCTTGCGATCCGAGGTATAGCGATTGACCATCGAATCCATGTTGCCGGCGGTGACGCCAAAAAACAGGTTTGGCTTACCGAGGGTGCGAAAAGCCTTGGCCGACAGCCAGTCCGGCTGGCTGATGATGCCGACGCGAAAGCCCTGCGCTTCAAGCAGGCGGCCGACCAGCGCCATGCCGAAGCTCGGATGGTCGATGTAGGCGTCGCCGGTGACCAGGATGATGTCGCAGGAGTCCCAGCCAAGTTCGTCCATCTCGGCGCGCGACATGGGCAGGAAAGGCGCCGGGCCAAAACGTTTGGCCCAGTACTTGCGGTAGGAAAAGAGGCTTTTCGGGAGGTCGACAGGCGCCTCCGCCTTGACGGTATTCATGGGGAGCGGATTCTACAGGGATTGGGCAGGTAGGTTTAAGGCAAGGGCACAGCGATTTTGTTCAATTCGCCGAACATTTCCCCAACCGCTTCAGCGCACCCGTTGCTAAACCGCGATTTCCACCCGGTTACGTCCCAGACGTTTGGCCTGCAACAAAGCGCCGTCAGCAGCCTCGGTCAGGCCGGGCGCCGTATCGAGCAACGGGTAGGAAGCGACGCCTGCACTGAACGTGGCATACAGCGCCCCTCCCGGGTGGGCGTGCGGCAGGGCCGCGAAGTCCTGGCGAATCCGGTCAATGACCGACCATGCCTTGCCCGGAGAGACATCCGGCAAGGCAATCAGGAATTCTTCACCACCGTAACGACCGATCAGATCCGAAGAGCGCAGACGTCCCTTGAGCAGCCAGGCCAGACCACGGATAACCTGATCCCCAACCGGGTGCCCGTAAGTATCGTTAACCGCCTTGAAATGATCGATATCGATCATGCCAACGGTCAAAGAACCATGCACTGGCAGTTCGCCAACCATGGCCTTCAAACGTGCTTTTGCTGCAGTATGGTTAAGCAGGCCGGTCAAACCATCGAGCCGGGTTGAGCGCTGAGTTTCACGGAAACGCTCGATTTTCGTCTTGACCACCGCCGCCAACAACACCGGGTTAAAGGGCTTGATCAGGAACTGGTCACCGCCCAGCCGCAAGGCCTCGACCTGCATGCCGACGTCGGACTCACCCGACAGATAAACGATGGGCAGCGTGCTATACGCCGACATCTGACGCAATACGCGGGTTGCCTCTACGCCATTGAAGCCCGGCATGTACATGTCCATCAGCACAAGATCCGGACGATAGTTCTGCAGCGCATCGAGCAAGGTGCCAGGGTCCCTGATCGCATGGCTGTCGATGCCATGTTCAGCCAGCGTGCGCTGGATCAGCGCCACGGCAACCCGGGAGTCCTCAACGACCAGCACCCGGTGTTTTTCCTGCTCGTAGTTCTGCACCAGATCGAGGATGCAATTGAGCACCATCGACGGTTCATCTTCCGAGGGAATCGTGATATCGATGCCGGCACGCATGAGCGCGACGATTGGATCGATCGCCGACTGAACACCGAGATAGATCAACTGACTGGCCGGACAGCGTGCACGAACGGCGCTGATACAAGCAAACTCTTCCGGCGTGGTATTGCCATGCGCCGGGACAAAAAGTGCGGCCAAAGGCATGTCACCCGCCGGCAGTTCGACACTCCAGACCATTTTCAGCGTTTGAAACCCGAAAAACTCCAGCTGACGGGCAAGCGCATCGGCCATTTCACGCATTTCGGGTGCCACCACCAGCCACACCGAACGCGGCTTGATCCAGTCCGCATCATGCGGCGCTGGCACGGGCTCGTCCGCTCGCCGTTCGGCAACCGGCGGACGTGAGGTACTTACTGCGCCAAGCAGCGTATCCATCTGGCGCTGCAAGGCCAGAATACCCTGCTGCTCAATCGGGTGCGAGGACTGATCGCCAAGCCGCGCTAGCGCTGCATTTTCCAACCCTTCACAAATACGCACCAGGCCCGGCATGCGCATGCGGTTGAAGTGTTCGGCCAGACTATTGACGGCCACCGCGAATTCGATGAACTGCTCGAAATACCCGTCGGCAACATAATGCTCCCAGCGCGTCCGCAAGACATAGATGCGGTCATCAATCGAGCTGGCGGGAGAACTGGCAGGAAGCGGCGTCATGGTCGTCAGTTGTCAAAAGCAGAAACGCATTATCAGGGATCACGGATTGTCAGGCAACGCCTTTCATCATCGAAGAACGGTCGATCAACTGCCGGTCCGCAAGGCCTCCAGCGGCGGCATACGCAACATACGCACGGCAGCAAACCAGCCGGCAGAAGTAACCAGCACGGCGCCGCCGAGCATGGCAAACAAGGGCAGATAAACGTTGACCGCCACCGCAAACTGAAAAGCATTGCGTGCCAGCACCTGGCCAACACCAATGGCGCCCAGTGCGGCAATCAGCCCGGCCAGCGCACCGACCGCTGCAAATTCAGCCAGCAAAGCACGGCGCAACTGGGCGCGCCGGGCGCCCAGCGAACGCATCACGGCCAGCTCGTATCGACGCTCCTCCGACGCAGAAGCCAGCGCCGCATAGAGCACAATCACCCCGGCCAGCAGCGTAAACAAAAAGACAAACTGCACTGCCTGCGCCACCTGGTCAATGATCGCCCGTAACTGCCGGACAATCGCCGCCACATCAACGACGGTGAGATTGGGAAATTGACCAACCAGCTGATTGACAAAGCCGGCCTTGCTGTCCGGCAGGTAAAAACTGGTAATCCAGCTTGCCGGGTAGGGTTCCAGTACAGCAGGTGGCGTCAGGACAAAGAAATTGACACGCATTGTGTCCCAGTCGAGCTTGCGTAGCCCGATCACCTCCATTTGCACCTGCTCGCCGGCAATCGTGAATTCAATTTTGTCGCCGACCGACAGGCCAAGGGTCTTGGCCAGCCCTTCTTCGACCGAAGCGACACCGCGCCCCGCGTCCAGTGGAGAGAACCAGCGCCCGGCAGTTGTCGTGTTGCCGTAGGGTTGATCATCCCGCCACGACAGGTTGAACTCACGGTCGACAAGGCGCTTGGCGCGGTCATCGGTAAAACTGTCGGCGTTTACCTCAAAACCATTGACCCGGGTCAGGCGGCCGCGCACCATCGGCGCCAGTTCGGGCGCCAGCCCGGCATCGGCAAAGGCCTGACGCACTGCATCGACTTGCTCCGGCTGGATATTCACGACAAAACGATTCGGCGCATCCGGTGGTGTCGCGCGCTGCCAAGCATCGAGCAGGTCGCCGCGCGTCACCGTCAGCAGCAACAAAGCCATAAAGCCAAGCGCCAGTGCGACAATCTGTACGACGCTCGCAGCTGATCGCCGCTCCAGGCTGGCCAACCCATAACGCCAGCCAAAACCACTGCTCGCATGCATGCCGCTACGCAGACTGGCCGCCAGAAAAATCGCCAGGCGGGCGAATACTGCAAAAACGATCAGTGCGGCGGCAAAACAGCCGACTACCCAGGCACCCAGGCGCACCTCGCCCGCCACCCACATCATCAGGCCGGCGAGCGCCAGCAAACCCAGCAGATAGCCGCCGAGCAAACCCGGCCGGGGACCACCCAACTCGCGTCGCATCACGCGCAAGGTCGGCACGCGCTTCAACTGCAGCAAAGGCGGCAAAGCAAAACCGAAGAGCAGCAGCATGCCCACGGCAACACCCTGCAAGGCCGGCAGCAAGGTCGGCGGCGGCAGGGGCGTGGCCAGCAACTGCGCCAGCCAGGCATGCAGCGCAAAATGCGCGAGATAGCCCAGCGCACAGCCAAGCGCAGCGGCCAACAGGCCAAGCAGGGCAAACTGGCCAAGATAGACACGCAACAGAAAGCCCTGTGTCGCACCCAGGCAACGCATCACGGCACAGGGATCAAGATGGCGCTGCATATAGCGCCGCGCAGCAAGCGCCACCGCCACCGCCGCCAGGACAACGGTCAGCAGGGCCGACAGTCCGAGGAATTTCTGTGCCCGATCAAGCGCGGCGCGAATTTCGGGACGCGCATTCTGCGCATCTTCAATTCGCTCGCCACGGGCGAGCTTTACCTCAATGGCACGCTGAAAATCCCGCACCGCCTGCGCATCACCGGCCAGCAGCAAGCGGTAGGCAACCCGGCTGCCGACCTGAACCAGCGCCGTCGCCTCCAGATCCGCCAGATTCATCAGCAAGCGCGGCGCGACGCTGAAAAAGTTGATGCCGCGATCCGGCTCCAGCGTCAGCACCGCGTCGATACGCAAAGCCTGCCGCCCGACCGTGACCCGATCGCCAACCCGTGCCGCCAGGGCCGAGGCCAGCCGCTCGTCGACCCAGATCGCGCCAGGGGCCGGCACGCCGCTGGCCGGTGCATCCGCAACGTTGAGTGCCGGCGCAATACGCAGCGTGCCACGCAAGGGATAAGCAGCGCCCACCGCCTTGATTTCCGCCAGCTGCGCACGCACGCCCTCGCCTTCTCCCAGCGTGACCATACTCGGGAAAGTCCGCGTTTCAACCAGTTGCAGGCCACGCGCCTGCGCCTCGGCGGCAATCGCCGGCGGCCACGGATGATCGGCAGTGAGCAGCAAGTCGGCGCCAAGCAACTGGTTCGCCTCGCGCTCAAGCGCCTGCCGTACCCGGTCGGCAAAGAAGCCGACCGCAGTCAGCGCCGCCACCGCCACCACCAGCGCCGCCGCCAGCAAGCGTAACTCACCCGCGCGCGCGTCGCGGCGCAGCATGCGGAAGGAAAAGGACAGGAATTTCATGAGAAGAAGAAGAAGAAGAACAAATTCAAACCCTACCGCAGAGACGCGGAGGCGCAGAGGGAACGCAAAGAAAAGCAAAAACACAAAGAAAAAAAGTCTTTCTCTGCGTTCCCTCTGCGCCTCCGCGCCTCTGCGTTAGATTTTTGATTGCCTAATCCAGCTCGCGCAGCCGCTCGACCGCTTCCTCGACGCGACGCACGGCGATCACTTCGATGCCGGGAATTGGCTGCTTCGGTTTGTTGGCTTCGGGGATCATGGCACGGGTGAAACCAAGCTTGGCCGCTTCCTTCAGCCGCTCCTGGCCACGCGGTGCAGGGCGGATTTCACCGGCCAGACCAACCTCACCAAACACTATAAGTTTCGCTGGTAACGGTTTGTTTTTAAGTGAAGATACAATCGCCAGCAAGACCGCCAAGTCGGCTGCCGGCTCGGCAATCTTGACGCCGCCAACGGCGTTAACAAACACATCCTGATCGAAGCAGACCACCCCCGCATGGCGATGCAGCACGGCCAGCAACATCGCCAGACGTTGCGCTTCGAGGCCAACCGTCAAGCGGCGCGGGTTGCCGTGCGACTGATCGACGAGCGCCTGGATTTCGACCAGCAGGGGCCGCGTGCCTTCCTGCGTCACCAGCACGCAGGAGCCGGGAACGTCCTGCCCGTGCTGCGAGAGAAACAGCGCCGAGGGGTTGTTCACGCCTTTCAGCCCCTTGTCTGTCATTGCGAAAACGCCGATCTCATTGACCGCGCCGTAGCGGTTCTTGACCGCACGGATCAGGCGGAAACTTGAATGCGTGTCGCCTTCGAAATAAAGCACGGTATCAACGATGTGCTCCAGCACGCGCGGACCGGCCAGGGCACCCTCTTTGGTGACGTGGCCGACCAGGATCACCGTGATCCCGGTCTGCTTGGCCAGCCGCGTCAGCTGTGCCGCGCATTCGCGCACCTGCGCCACGGAGCCCGGCGCCGAACTGAGCTGATCCGACCACAGCGTCTGGATCGAGTCGATCACCGCGACCTGCGGCCGCTCGGATTGCAGCGTGGCGAGAATCTTTTCCAGGTTGATTTCAGCCAGCAGCTTGAGATTCCGCGTATCGAGCGACAGCCGCCGGGCGCGCATGGCGATCTGCTGCCCGGACTCCTCGCCGCTCACATAGAGCACGTTATTGATACCCGACAATTCGGCCAGCGCCTGCAACAGCAAGGTACTTTTGCCAATGCCCGGATCGCCGCCGATCAGCACAACACCGCCTGCCACCAACCCGCCGCCGAGCGCCCGGTCAAACTCCGAGACCCCGGTTGGCAAGCGATCCTCTTCGCGCGCCTCGATTTCAGAGAGTGTCTGCAGTTTTGCCGTACCACCAAGCGCCGCAAAACGGCTGTTGCTCGCCGCCACCGGTTCGGCGATCGTTTCGACCAGCGTATTCCACACCCCGCAACCGGGGCACTGGCCCTGCCACTTGGGAGCGCTGGCACCGCATTCGGTACAGGAATAAATGGTTTTTACCTTGGCCATGCTTATCCGTTCAATGTCGATTCAAGCGTAAAACATCAATCTGTCCACGAAAATCACGAAAGACACGAAATAAAAAGACGGCCTAAGCTGAATCAGCCACTCACACTACAGGTTGCGCTCTAAATTATTTCTAATTGTTCAGATTTTTTCGTGCTTTTCGTGCTTTTCGTGGACGAACTGCATTTTCCAGATTCAGTTGTTGCTCAGTTGCCGGATCGCCTGCGGCAGCGTGCGCGCTTCGGGTGCAAATTTTTCTGTCAGTGCGGCGGCGGCCAGCGAAAAGACGAAGATCAGGAGAAACGGTTTCCAACTGGCGCTCAGCGCGCCGCCAATCCAGCCCGGATCGTCAACCCGGCGCGCCGCGCGGATCAAGCCACCCGCCAGCGCAGCCTCAAATGCCACTTCGGCGAGCAGCATTGGCGCCTGCCAAACCACATAGGCACCGACACCGAAAACAGCCACCAGCAGGGCCAGCACCAGCGCGAGAATAATCAGTGGCAGACATCCTTCATCGGCACCGCCGAGATCGACATCAATATCCGGCAAGGCAAGGCCCGAACCACTGTCCGAAACCCCTGCGGAAAAATCAGCCGACGCCCCGCCACCGCCAAAACCACCGTTGCTGCCCGCCGTGTCGATAATCTGGCTACCGGCATCGCCGAAAGAAATGTGCGTACCGGAATCGCCCCCCGAAACAGAAAACCCCGGATCAGGGATATCGACATCAAAATCCGTCTCACGTTCCAGGTAACGACCAAGCCCGATGTAGGCCAGCCACACCCGCACCCCGAGAAGAAAGGCCGCATAAGCCGCAAGCAGCGCCAGCGGCCATCGCCAGTGCATCGTTTCCAGCCCGAGGGCAAAAAATCCGCGCGTCGTCAGCAGGCCGACGACAACGGCGAAAGCGAGGATCAGGGCGATATGAAAACGCACAAAGAAGCGTTCTTTGAGCCAGTCGGCGAGTCGCTGCCGGGCCGAGGCATCGCTCAAAGCGGCAGCGCTGCCGCCAGCCCGTTTTTTATCCTTTGCTGCAGCCATGCGCAATCCGCAAAGCTCAAGCTGCGCTCAACGGCACACGCGGCGCCAGAGCACAAAACAGCTCATAACTGATCGTACCGGCGCTTGCCGCCACCTCATCGGCCGACAGACCCTCGCCCCAGAGGATGACCGGGCTATCAACGCCGGCTTCAGGAAGATCGGTCAGGTCGCAGGCCAGCATGTCCATCGACACACGGCCCAGGGTTTCGCTGCGTTGGCCAGCCACCAGGATCGGCGTGCCGCTGGGCGCATGTCGCGGGTAGCCATCGGCGTAACCACAGGCGACGATGCCAACCCGTGTCGGGCGTTCGGCAACAAACAGGCCGCCATAGCCAACGCGTTCGCCCAGAGCGATTTCCTGTACGCCAATGATCCGGCTGGCCAGCGTCATCACCGGCTGCAAACCTAGCTCTGCGGCGGACTCGTCGGCAAACGGGCTGCTGCCGTAGAGCATGATGCCGGGGCGCACCCAGTCGCAGGCCGTTTGCGGATGACGCAAAATGGCCGCCGAATTGGCCAGTGAAACCGGGCACGACCAGGCCTCGCGCATCTGTGCAAAACGCTCAAGCTGCCAGCCAATGCCGCGCCCGCCATCTGCTTCGGCAAAGTGTGTCATCAGCGTCACGCTGCCGACAACAGGCGACGCCGCCAGTTCACGTCGTACCACCGGCAACTGCGCCGGCGTAATGCCGAGGCGATTCATGCCGGTATTGAACTTCAGGTAAATCGGCAGACGCACCGGCAAGCCCGCATTGCGTAGCATGGCCAGTTGCTCGACGCTATGGACAACCGGGGTCAGGCCGTATTCGGCGCACAGCGGTATATCGGCCGACTCGAAAAACCCCTCAAGCAGGAGAATCGGCTGACGTACGCCGGCATCGCGCAGCGCAATCGCCTCGCCGATATCGAGCAGGGCAAACCCGTCGGCGACCTCCGCCAGAGCCGCCACGGCAGCGTGCAGGCCATGCCCATAGGCATTGGCTTTGACCACCGCCCACGCCTTGGCGCTTCCGGCATGCCGTCTGGCAACCAGATAGTTGTGGCGCAGGGCGGCGAGATCAATGGTGGCGTGGATTGGACGAGAAATCGGACGAGAATTCGGATGCGGCATTGGACGAACAACTCCCGGCATGTTTTTCTGGTGGACTCAAGCCTGTGGCGGACCCGGCTTGAACGCGAGTTTATCTGCTTCATGAAAATTACGTCAGTTGTTTTGTTACCGGATCATTACCCGGCGCAACAAATCAGAGTATGCATGCAGCTTGGTAACTGGTTAGAATCACCCATCACAAGAGGGGCGGAACGCATGCACGCCGGAAGCAGCGATGAACACACAATATCCAGGCTACGCCCACAATACTGGGTCGCGTGGATCACCCTGCTCCTCAGTCTCGGCCTGACCTTTCTCGCCTGGCGCGCCACGACGAGCTATGTCGACAACCTCGCCAAAAGTCGCTTCGACGCCCGGGTCAGCGCAGCGCATGCGACGCTGACCTCACAGCTTGTTGCCAACGCACAGGCCCTACGCGGCGCGCAAGCCTACGTCGGCGCCACCGGCCAGCCGTCGCGCCAGGATTGGCTGCGCATGTACGAAACCGTGCGCTTCGGTGAGAAGCATCCGGGATTCAACGGCATCGCCTATCTGCAAGCCATTGCGCAAAAAGAGGCAGCAGGCGCGCTGCGGGTGCTGAAAAAGAGTCATCCGGATTTCGCCATTCGCCCCCCCGGCGAACGGGATTTTTACGTCGTTGTCAGCGCCTATGAACCAGCCACCCCACTCAACCGCAAGGCGATCGGGGCCGACAGCTGGAGCAATGCGGAGCGCCGCAGGACGCTGGAGTCGGCCCGCGACAGTGGCGAAACACGAATCACCGGCAAGATCACGCTGGCAATGGATAAAGCCGAGGAAAACCGGCCTGGCTTTCTGATGTACCAGGCGGTTTACCGGAACGGATTATTGCCGGACACCGTTGAAGAGCGCCGGCAAAAGCTGCTTGGTTTCATCGTTGCCCCCTTTCGCATCGGCACGCTTGCCGAACAAATTTACACATCGAGTGGCGTCGATATCGCCTTGCGCATTGTTGATCTTGCAAACACCAGCGGCGATCCGGTTTTTCACGCCACCCACCCGGCGCTTGATTTCAGCAAGACGGGCTATCAGCAGTCGCTACCGATCAGCATCGGTGACAGAACCTGGAATATCCTCTACGCCAGCCTTCCGGCATTTGAAGCGGCCAACGATCGGTCGCAACCGACGCGGCTGGCAGCCGGCGGGCTGCTGGTCAGCCTCCTGCTCTTCGTCATCGTCTGGTCGATCATCTCGACGCGTGCTCGCGCCATCCGCATGGCACAACGCATGACACGCTCGCTGCGCGACAACGAAACGAAGCTGCGCGAGCTGTTTGCGCAGGCGCCGCTGGCCATCTGGACGATCGATCGTGAGGGGAAAATTCTCGAATGCAACGACAAGCTGCCCGAGTACGTCGGTTCAACCCGCGAAAAAATCATCGGCCTGAACCTGCTCACCGACGTCAAGGACCATTCGCTGATCGAGCCAATACGGCGCGCCATTGCCGGTGAAGCCGTAATCTTTGAAAGCCCGTATATTGCAACCACCGGCAATCGCAATTCGATCTACCAGTTCCACTTTCAGCCAGTCACGCTTGACGACGAATTTGCCTTTGTGCTGGCCTTTGCCGAAGACATCAGCGCAAGAAAAGTTGCCGAAGCCTACGTCGAACATATGGCGCATCATGATGCGCTGACCGGCCTTGCCAACCGTTCACTGCTCAACGATCGACTCAAGCAGGCCATTGCCAACGCCCAGCGCAGCCACCACATCCAGGCTGTTTTGTTCATTGACCTTGATCACTTCAAGGAAGTTAACGATACCGTTGGCCACACCGCCGGCGATGCCCTGCTGATTGAAGTCGCGCATCGCCTGCGCGAATGCGTGCGCGAATCAGATACGCTGGCGCGCATCGGCGGCGATGAATTCGTGATTTTGCTGGCCAATATCACCAACATCAATGACTGCTCGCGTGTTGCAGAAAAAATGATCGCCACCGTGGCGTTGCCAATCAGCGTCGAAGATCACGTTTTCAACATCACCACCTCGGTCGGCATCGCCGTCTGGCCAAACGACGGTGGCGATGCCGAAGCACTGATGCGCAACGCAGACGTAGCGATGTATCACGCGAAAAACAGCGGTCGCAATAACTACCAGTTCTTTGCCCAGGAAATGAACGCCCATGCGCTTGAATCAATGGCAATGGAGGCAGCCTTGCGTAACGCACTCAAGCGGAACGAGTTTTTGCTGCACTACCAGCCGCAGATTGATTTTGCCAGTGGTCGTATCATCGGTGCAGAATCCCTGGTTCGCTGGCAACATCCCGACCTTGGGCTTGTGCCACCCGGCCGGTTCATCCCGATTGCCGAGGAACGCGGCCTGATCGGCAAGCTGGGCGACTGGGTGCTGCACGCTGTCTGCCGTCAGGCCGTGGTCTGGCAAAAAGCGGGGATACGCCTGGTGCCGATTGCTGTCAATATATCGGCACTGCAATTCAAAGAAGGTGCATTGCGCGACAGTGTGCTTTCGGCACTTGACGAAAGCGGCCTGGCGCCGGAATTTCTGGTTCTCGAAATCACCGAGAGCGTCCTGATGGACGACGTCGACCAGGCCATCAACGTACTGCGCGAGCTAGGGGAAATGGGGATCGCCATCGAGATTGACGATTTCGGCACCGGCTATTCCTCACTCTCTTACCTCAAGCGCCTGCCCATCCATCGGCTGAAGATTGACCAATCCTTCGTGCGTGACCTCACCACCGACCCGGATGATGCTGCGATCATTGGCGCCATCATCAGCATGGCAAGAAACCTCAAGCTGGAAATCATCGCCGAAGGCGTCGAAACGGCAGCGCAAGCAGCCTTCCTGCACGCTCAGGGCTGTCAGGCGATGCAGGGCTTTCTCTTTTCACGACCCCAAGCAGCCGATGATTTCGCCCGGTTGCTGGATAAACAGCTCATCACGATTAAGACCTTCTGAGCCCTGATATCCGGTTCCGGAATCAGCAAAGCAATCGCGGCATGCGCCACCCGCTAACCCGCCTTATGCCTTTCGTGGTATAAAACGGGCACTCAAAAAAAGATGACCTCCAACGATGCCCTTCGGCTTCTACATCATCATGGCTGCGCAATTTTTCTCCGCGCTCGCCGACAACGTCCTGCTCATCACCGCAATTGCCGCCCTGCGCGAAATGCAGGCGCCGAGCGAATATGAACCACTCCTGAAAACCTTCTTCACGCTCTCCTACGTCGTTTTGGCGGCCTTCGTTGGCGCCTTCGCTGACTCGATGCCGAAGTGGCGCGTCATGTTGATCAGCAACACGATCAAGATCGGCGGCTGCGGCATGATGTTTTTTGGCAGCCATCCACTGTTGGCCTATGCGGTCGTTGGCCTCGGTGCAGCAGCTTACTCGCCAGCCAAATACGGCATCCTGACCGAATATCTGCCACATCGCCTGCTGGTCGTCGCCAACGGCTGGATCGAGGGGCTGACGGTCGGTGCAATTCTCATTGGTGTCGTTATCGGCGGGATATTGATCACCCCGGCCGTTGCCCAAAGTTTGCTTTCTTTCGATTTTCCGCTGATCGATACCGGCATCGACCGCGCGGGCGAAATGGCGCTCTGCTTCGTTGCCAGCTTCTATTTACTGGCAGCGCTTTTCAATCTCTACATTCCAGATACCGGCGTCGATCACAAGGTGCTGAAAAAGAACCCTTTTTATCTGATCCACGAATTCAATCACTGCCTGATGCTCCTCTGGCGCGACAAACTCGGACAAGTTTCACTGGCGGTGACCACCTTGTTCTGGGGGGCCGGAGCCACACTACAGTTCATCGTGATCAAATGGTCGGAGACGGCGCTGCAACTCGACCTCTCCAAATCGAGCATGCTCCAGGGCGTGGTCGCCGTCGGCGTTGCGCTTGGTGCCGTCTGTGCCGCCAAAATGATTACCTTGCGCAAATCAGTGCGTGTCATCCCGCTCGGTATCGCAATGGGCATCATTGTCCTGATCATGAATTTCGTCAGTCATCTGTGGGTTGCCGTGCCGCTGCTCATCCTGATCGGCGGACTCTCGGGCTTCTTCGTCGTTCCGATGAACGCGCTGTTGCAGCATCGTGGCCACATCCTGATGGGCGCCGGCCACTCGATCGCGGTACAGAACTTCAACGAAAACCTGTCGATTCTGGCGATGACCGGCCTTTACTACGCCATGGTCAAAGCCGATCTGTCGATCTACTGGGTGATCACCCTGTTCGGTCTTTTTGTCAGCAGCGCGATGTACGTCGTCAAGCGCAAACACGAAGCCAACCAACGTACGCGCGATGACGTCATCCACCTCGACGACGACGCGCACCATTAACAGCCTGTCGGGGCCTCCGCTGACTACTTGAGAATCAGCGGCGTATCGGACAATTCGTTGGGATTGTCACCCACCGCCGGAAAATGCTCGACCAGCACGGCGGTAATTTCGCCCAGCGCGGCCAGTGAGCCGGCCTCGAAACGACCCTCGCGAAAGGCCTGCTCCATCCGGCGGCAGACCGCGCTCCAGAATTCCTGCCCGACCCGGAGGTCAATACCACGATCAGCGACGATTTCAACGCGACGGTCGATCAGTTGCAGATAGATCAACACGCCGCTGTTGGCCTCGGTATCCCAGACCCGCAATTGCGAGAACAGCTCGATCGCTCGTGCCCGCGCTGATTGTTTGTGCAGCAGGCCGCCCAATGGAATCGTGGCTTCGACAACGAAGCGCAGTTCGCCCCGATGGTCGCGCTCGGAAGTTGCAATTGCCTGTTCGATCGCGGCCAGAAGCGGTCGCGGAAACGCACGCAGAACCAGCCACGGCGGCAGTATCAGGTGACGGAACAGTCTGCTCAGTTGCATCACCAGTCTCCCGAGGCGCCGCCGCCGCCAAAGCCACCACCACCGCCCGAAAACCCGCCGGAACGCCCCCCGCCGCCGCCCCATGAACCCCCACCGGGAAACCAGCCACCGCCTGACCGGCCGGCAAACAAGGAGACGACAAAAGCGACGACGCCAATCGTACCGGCCACGAAGAGCGACGAAATGATCAGCGAGGCAAGGACGCCGGCGACGCCGCCGATGATTCCAGCACTAAGAAAACGTCCAAAAATGGCGCGCAATACGCCACCGACCACGAAGACGAGAATGAAGCCGACAAAAAACAGCGTCTCCAGCTGATCGCTGATGCCGGCCGGCGCCGATCCTGTGTTAGTGACTCTGCCGGGTGACGGCAGCGCCTCGCCGCCGACCACCTGGATGATGGCATCCAGCCCGGCATCGATACCGCCGTAAAAGTCGCCCTGCTTGAAGCGCGGCGTGATCGTCTCGCTGATGATGCGCTTCGCCGTCGCATCGTTCAGTGCGCCCTCCAGCCCGTAGCCAACTTCGATACGCAGCTTTTTGTCCTGTTTGGCGATGAGTAGCAGTACGCCATCGTCCACACCTTTGCGACCAAGCTTCCATGCTTCGGCGACACGGATCGAATACTGCTCGATGGCTTCGGGCTTGACGGTAGGCACCAGCAGGACGGCGATCTGCGCGCCCTTCTGCGCTTCGAAGGCCGCCAGTTTACCAGTGAGCTGAACGCGTTGATCGGCTGAAAGCGTCCCGCTGAGGTCGGTCACCGACGCCGTCAGCTGTGGGATTGGCTGCAAATCCTCGGCGCCCGCCAGCCCTGCCCCGGACAGCAGAAACAAGCCCGCCAGGCAAACCAGCAAACGTGCGCCAGGCAGCCGCATCAATCAATAGCCAGCAGACATCGGCGACTTGCCGCCCTCGGCAGGCGCGCTAACGGGAGCCGGCGCCTTCCCGGCCGGCGCTGAAAAATCGACCTTCGGCGCCACCGAGATGGCCTTCTCGTTCTCGACGCTGAAGTTGGGTTTGACCTGATAACCAAAAACCATCGCCGTCAGGTTATTCGGGAAGGTACGCACCGAAACGTTGTAGGCCTCGACCGACTTGATATAGCGGTTGCGCGCCACGGTGATGCGGTTCTCGGTGCCTTCCAGCTGTGCCTGCAGATCGCGGAACGACGCATCGGCCTTCAGGTTCGGGTAGTTTTCGGCGACCACCAGCAAGCGCGACAGCGCACTGGTCAGCCCGGCCTGCGCCTGCTGAAATTTGGCGAAAGCTTCCGGATTGTTGATCAGCTCCGGCGTCGCCTGGATGCCGCCGACCTGCGCGCGCGCCTGCGTCACCTGCGTCAGCACATCTTTCTCGTGGCTGGCGTAACCCTGCACCGTACTCACCAGATTGGGCACCAGATCGGCGCGTCGCTGATACTGGTTAAGCACCTCGGACCACGCCGACTTGACCGCCTCGTCGCCGGACTGGAAGGTGTTGTAGCCGCAGCCTGAAAGCAGGCTGGTAAGGATGGCGAGTAGAGCAAGAATCCGGATGCGCATGACAGTTTCCTCCACAGGGGAATGAACAGGGTGAGCGCTAGATGGAGGCGCTCTCCGAATTTGCAAGCCCCGCAAGGCCGCCGCCTCTTGCCTCGCGCATCAACGCACGGGCACGGCACAGATCCTCCCATGCCTTGGCCTTGTCGGGCAGCGTGCGCAGCAAATAAGCCGGATGGTAAGTGACCACAACCGGGATCGCCCGATCGCCATCACGATATTCGAAAGGCTTGCCACGCAGGCTGCCGAGCAAGCCCTCGGAGCCAAGCAGCGCATGCACGGCGGCCCGGCCAAGCAGGACAATCAACTTGGGCTGGAGCAGTGAAATCTGGCGCTTGAGATAAGGTGCGCAAGCTGCGATCTCCGCAGCTTCCGGCGCGTGGTTGGCGGGCGAGTGGCATTTCACGGCGTTGGCGAGATAAACGTCTTCGCCGCGCTGCAGACCAATCGCCGCCAGCATCGCATCCAGCAGTTTGCCGGACGGGCCGACAAATGGCTCGCCGCTGGCATCCTCCTCCGCGCCCGGCCCTTCGCCGACAAACAGCCAGTCGGCCGACCGGCCACCCACACCGAGCACCGCCCTCTGGCGTTCTTCACAAAGCTTGCAGGCGCGACAATCGTTGACACCTTGCTGTAACGCATCCCAGTCCATGCGGGCGATTTGTTGCGGGCGATCTGCGGCCGGCGCGGAAAGCTCGCGCTTGGTGGGAACTGGCGGCACTTCTGCAACAAGCTGGGCAACCACTTCGGCCACCGCAGGCGCTGCATCCGCAAGCTGCTCATCAAGTTCCGCCATCTGCGCACCACGTAGCACCGACGGGTTATCACGCAGCTTCCACTGCGGCGACAAGCCCATCTCATGCAACATCTGTTCGCGACTGATACTCATGCCTTCACCTCAACCAGCGAATGCGTCAGCACCAGCGCATCCTCGCGACCCTGTTCTGCCGGGTAATAGCCGCGCCGCACGCCAATCTGCTGAAAACCAAAATGCTTATAAAGCGCCAGCGCCTTCTCATTCGACGGGCGCACTTCCAGCAGCAAGCTCGTTGCACCGCCCTGCCGCCCGGCGATCATCGCCTGACGCAGCAGGCGCGCGCCAAATCCCCGACCGCGATATTTTTCGGCAACACAGAGATTGAGCAGATGTACATCATCAACCGCCAGCATGACCACCAGATAGCCCGCCAACTCGCCACCGACCCGGCACACCCAGCAACTGTAACCCGCCGAAATCGAATCGGCGAAGTTGCCGCGCCCCCAGGGAAAAGGATAGGCGCGATATTCAATGGCCAGAACCTCATCCAGATCGTGCACATTCATCGGCAGCATGTCGCTGCGCGGCGCGAGCAAGGCGTTCATGCCTTGCCGCCTTCGGCCAGACGCTCGGCAACGGTCTTCGCCACCTTGTCGCGCACATAAAGCGGCGCCGCATCCGCCGGATCAAGGCCTTCGCCACGTGCGAGACGCGGCGCGGCAAGACGGGCAACGGCCGCGGCACTCGGCATCAGCTCAGGCAGCCAGACAGTAACAAAAGGCGCCAGACGCTCATGCAAGGCCGGATACGCTGCCAGCCCGTTGCCACAAGCCAGCCAGCCACCGTTGTCTGGCAAAGGCACGGCAGCCGGCGGATAGACGCCCACCGGGTCGCGCGGCATGCCCGCTTCAAAATAACCGAAATACACTTCACCCATGCGCGCATCGAGCGCAACGATCACCCGCTCGCCGCCACTGGCCAGCGCCATCGCATCAAGCGTACCCACCGGAAGCAGCGGTAAATCCTGCGCAAACGACAGCCCTTGTGCCACACCACAGGCCACCCGCAAGCCGGTAAACGAGCCGGGGCCGGCGCCAAAGGCGATGCCGTGCAGATCGCCAAAACCCAGCCCCGCTTCGGTCATCGTTGCACTGATCAGCGGCAGCAGGGTTTCCGAATGCGACACGCCTGCCGGGCAAGCACGCAGCAGCACTTCGCCGTCTCGCCAGAGGGCGATCGACCCGGCGTCGGTCGAGGTTTCAAGGGCGAGCAGATTCATGCGCCGTATTTTACCTGCCCTCAGCGGAGGCAAGCGGCTTGTTTAAAGGGGCAGATCCGGCCACGGGTCGTCCGGCAGATCAGCGCTGTGCTCACCGGATAGACCCGATACCCTTAAAATAGGCACTCACCGTTAAAAAAAGCGCAACGTCTACTCATGAAACAAGGCATCGCCTCCGTCAGGCAACTCGACGAACTTTCCGGCTTCGACGAGATCATCGACGTCCGCTCGCCCGCCGAGTTTGCTGAAGACCATATTCCCGGCTCGATCAACTGCCCGGTGCTCGACAACGAGCAGCGTATCGAGGTCGGCACGCTCTACAAGCAAGTTTCACCTTTCGAAGCAAAAAAAATCGGCGCCGCCTACGTCGCTGAAAACATCGCCCGCCACCTGCGTGCGCAGTTTCTTGACCGGCCGAAAACCTGGCGCCCGCTGATCGTTTGCTGGCGCGGCGGGCAGCGCAGCGGATCGATGAGTTTCATTTTCCGGCGCGTCGGCTGGGATGCGCAGCAGCTCGAAAACGGCTACAAGATTTATCGCAAGATGGTTGTCGACACCCTCGCTGAACTGCCCCGCCAGCTCAAACTCAAAGTTGTCTGCGGCGCTACCGGCAGTGGCAAGAGCCGTATCCTGCAGGCCCTCGGGCAACTTGGCGAACAGGTTCTCGATCTGGAGGAGCTGGCTTGCCACAAGGGCTCGGTGCTTGGCGTCCTGCCCGACTCGCCGCAGCCGTCGCAAAAGATGTTCGACTCAAAACTGCTTGTTGCGCTGCGTGCTTTCGATCTGAGCCGGCCCGTGTATGCCGAAGCCGAGAGCCGCAAGATCGGCTCGATCCAGCTGCCCGAAGCGCTGATCGAGACAATGCGCAGTGCCGAATGCGTAAACATCAAAGCTGCGTTCGATGCGCGCGTGGACTTCCTGCTGCGTGATTACGATTATTTTCTGACAGCGCCCGCCTGGCTGATGTCGCGCCTCGATGCGCTGCGCAATCTGCAAAGCCGGGAAACCATCGCACGCTGGCATGAATATGTCGGCAAGGCACAATGGCGCGAACTGGTCAGCGAACTGCTTGAACTGCACTACGACCCGCTCTATCAACGTTCGCAGAATCGAAACTACGCCGGCTTCGGCACGCCGCAGAGCTTCGCTACCGATGACCTGACGCCGGATGGCGTACAAGCGGTAGCGCGTCAAATCATCGACTGCTGATCAAAGCCGGGCGGCCACCTTACCACGCACGGCGCACAGTCGCTGTATCAAGGCCGGCTTCGGCAGATCAACATAGCCTTCCTCAAAAGCCAGAACCGACAAACCATTTTCTCTTGCCCAGTCGAGCAGTTCCTGCGACTGCAGCAAAAAATCGGGATTCGATGGTTTTCCGTAGCGCTCGTTGCCGATCATGAAAGTTTCGTAGATCAAGACGCCGGGATCAGCCAACGCGGCCAGCATCGCTGGCAAGCGTGGACGGAAAAGATAGTTGGTGACGACGATGCCGGAAAATGTGTGTTGATCATAGGGCCACACACCGGCTTCCAGATCAGCCTCGCGCACCTGCACACCATTGACTGCGGCCAGTTCGCCAAGTCCGGCAAGGTCACGATCAACCGCCTCGACTGGATGGCCGGCAGTAGCGAGCAATCGACTGTGGCGACCGCCGCCACAAGCAAAATCGAGCACCTTCCCGCCCTTCGGAATCATCGGCAGGAAGCGACATACCCATGGCGAAGGCGTTGAAAAACCCGAATGTGTTGTCATCTATTCACCGTCGTTCCCGATTACTTTCATTTATCATGCCGATGATATCAAGGAGACTACACCATGACACAAAACAATCATCACAGCACCGTCGTCGTCAATGAAAACGGCCAAGGCCGCTACCAGCAGACAGTTCGTGCCGGCCGGCATACGCTGATTGCCGACGAACCTGCCAGCATGGGCGGGGCCGACGCCGGCCCGGCGCCCTTCGATTACCTGCTCGCCGCACTGGGTGCCTGCACCTCAATGACCTTGCGCATGTATGCCGAGATCAAGAAACTTCCTCTGACCGGCGTCTCGGTTGAGCTAAGCCACGAAAAAATCGAAATCGAAGGTCAGGGCAAACGCGACCGTATCGGGCGGATTATCACCCTGACCGGTGATCTGAGCCCGGAGCAGCGTACCCGCCTGCTCGAAATCGCCAATAAGTGTCCGGTTCATCGCACACTATGTTCGGATGTCGTGATCGATAGTTCACTGGCTGCTTCTGCCGATATTTGAGCGTCGAAACAGTCAGACTGAAACACAATCTGTGCTAAATTGCTGCAACGCAACACACCGCCAGTCACCCACTACCTCAATCACCCACAAGGTGAAAAAAATGCTTGAACAACACTATTTAACCAGCCTTTTCGAACCAAAATCAGTTGCCGTCATTGGTGCCTCCGACCGCGAAAACTCGGTCGGCAACATCCTGTTTAAAAACATCCTGGAATCGGGCTACAAGGGTCGTCTTTACGCAATCAATCCGAAACACGAAACCGTTCAGGGCGTGCAGGCCTACAAGTCGATCGAAGAGATTGGCGCACGCGTTGAGCTGGCGGTTATCGCCACCCGCCCGCAGACCCTGCCGGATATCGTTGAACAATGCGGTCGCAGCGGCATCAAAAACGTCATTGTCATCACCTCGGGATTTTCCGAAGCCGGTCATTCAGGCGCTGCGCTTGAGCGCAAGATGATGGAAATCGCGCGCAGCTACAATGTTCGCGTGCTCGGCCCCAATTGCCTCGGCATCATTCGCCCTGATCTCGGGCTGAATGCCACCTTTGCCCGCGTCAACGCCAACGTTGGCAACCTGGCGCTGGTTTCACAATCGGGCGCCATGTGCTCGTCGGTACTCGACTGGGCAAAAAGCAACCGTATCGGCTTCTCCAGTGTCATCTCACTGGGCAGTACCGCCGACGTCGATTTCGGTGAAATTCTCGACTACCTGATCTACGACAACCGTACGCACTACATCCTGCTCTACGTCGAAGGCATCCGTAACGCCCGCCGCTTCATGAGCGCCCTGCGCTCGGCCGCGCGCATCAAACCGATCATCCTGCTCAAGGCCGGTCGCCACGCGGCCGGCTCGGCTGCCGTGCAGACCCACTCGGGAATGATTGCCGGCTCCGATATTGTTTTTGATGCCGCCGTACGCCGTGCCGGTGTTGTTCGCGTCAAGAACGTCGGCCAGCTGTTCTATGCCGCTAAAGCGCTTGCCTCGAAATTCCGCCCGCAAGGCAAACGTCTGGCGATCATCACCAACGGTGGCGGCCCGGGGGCGATGGCCGCCGACCGCGCCGGTGATCTGGAAATCCCGCTCGCCAACCTGTCGATGGACACCATCCAGAAACTCAATGCCACGATGCCGCCAACGTGGTCGCACAGCAATCCGATCGATATTGCCGGCGATGCCACGCCGGAACGCTACCGCGATGCCATTCTTGCTATCGCACAGGATGACGAAGTTGACGGCATGCTGGTGATGCTTTCGCCGCAAGCCATGACGCAGCCGATGGAAGTTGCAAAAGCTGTGATCGATGTCAGCGACCAGACTTCGAAACCGATTCTCACCTGCTGGATGGGCGAAGAGCAAGTTGCCGAAGCACGCCTCGCCATGGAGGCGGCCTCGATACCCGCTTTCCGCATGCCGGAAACTGCCGTCGAACTGTACTACCACATCTCGACCTACTACCGGAACCAGAAGCTCCTGCTGCAAACAACCGAACCCGGCCTGCAGCACGCCCGCCCCGAAACCGAAGGCGCCAAAATGCTGATCGAAGCGGTGCTGCAGGAACGCCGCAAGGTGCTCTCCGAAATGGAGTCGAAGGCCATCCTCCGAGCCTTCCGCGTGCCGGTGGCGCAAACCATGGTGGCGCGTACGCCGACCGAATCCCTGCTACTCGCCGAACAGATCGGTTTCCCGATCGCCATGAAAGTCGATTCGCCGGATTTGATCCACAAGAGTGACGCCGGTGGTGTGCGCCTCAACATTACCAATGCACCGGCCGTGCGTAACGCCTACCACGACATCATTGAAACAGTGCAAAAAAAGCACCCGACAGCACGCATCAACGGCGTTTCGATCGAGCCCTACCTGGCCCGTCCGAATGGCCGGGAACTGATGGTCGGCGTCGTTCGCGACCCGATCTTCGGGCCGATCATCACCTTTGGCGCCGGTGGCACCGAAGTCGAAATTTTCAGTGATCGTGCGGTGGCACTGCCGCCACTGAACCGTTTCCTGGCACAAGATCTGATCCGCTCAACACGTGCCTCCAAGTTGCTCGGCGAGTTCCGCAACATGCCGCCGGTCAACATGGAGGCGCTTGAGGAGGTTCTGCTCAACATTTCCGAAATGGTCTGCGAATTGCCATGGTTGCAGGAACTTGATCTCAACCCACTGATAGTCGATGAAAACGGTGCGATCGCTGCCGATGCCCGTATCGTTATCGACCACGCTTCGGCAAATGGTGACCGCTACTCACACATGGCAATTCACCCCTACCCGGCGCACCTCGTGCATGACTGGGAGTTGCCGGATGGTCGAACGGTAACGGTACGACCGATTCGCCCGGAAGATGCCGAACTGGAACAAGATTTCGTCAAGCGCATGTCGGACGAAAGTAAGTACTACCGCTTCATG
The DNA here is from genome assembly GCA_044359525.1 of Rhodocyclaceae bacterium. Taxonomy (GTDB): domain Bacteria; phylum Pseudomonadota; class Gammaproteobacteria; order Burkholderiales; family Rhodocyclaceae; genus CAJBIL01. The sequence goes on from JBIKLY010000019.1 coordinate 40,700, forward strand.
GATACCATCCGCGAACTGACCCAGGCCATGCTGGTGCGCTTCACGCAGATCGACTACGACCGGGAAATGGCTCTGGTTGCGACAATTCAAGACGAAAACGATAAGGAGCTGCAGATCGGCGTATCGCGCTATGTCACCAATCCGGATGGCGAATCGGTTGAATTTGCCCTGGCGATCGCCGATGACTGGCAGAAGCACGGCATCGGCCGCAAGCTGATGACCGCGCTGATTGACTGCGCCCGGATGAAGGGGCACCGCTCGGTGGTTGGTGACGTTCTGGCGATGAACACCAAAATGTTCCGCCTGATGAGCAGCCTCGGCTTCACCATTCACCCGCACCCAGAAGACCCCGCCGTCAAGCGGGTAGTCAAGCTATTGCAGGGATAAGCGGCCGGTAGCGGACTGCACCGCTGCAAACCAATGCAAACGGCCAGGCAATCTGCCTGGCCGTTTGCATTGAAACCATACCTGTAACGCGCTACTGCTGATCGAAATTCACATCGTAAGGATAGGAGCGATGCGCTTCCCGTGACGCGAGGTTGGCCTTCTGTTCGGTCACATCGGATTTCTTGTCCCACCAGATGGCGCGGCCAACGCGCTGATCATCAATCCACTCAGGATGTTGAGCCAGTGCTTCGCGCATGAATTTTGTGTGTTCGGACTCGTACAGGGCCATTCGTTTCACTCCCAACAGATAGCGTGATTACTTGATTGCGGACGATTTGAGGCGACAATTATAACCCGCTGGACAAAAGCCTGCCCGACCGGAATCACCCACTCAAGCGCCCCCGAATCAGTGATAGACAATCGGCCGCGCCGACCCCGAGCAATAGTCATCGAGCAGCGCATCGATCGACTCTTCATTGCGCTCGCCATCCGGAATACGGTCGATGGCTTCGCGCAAATCAATCGCCACCGAGCCATGGACATACAGGCTGCGGCTGGCCGCTTTATCCACCAGTTCAAAACCTTGCTGCACTGGATAAGCGACAATTGCATAGTGCTCGCTATCGTAGACGATGTTCATGATGACCCCTTTCTGCCCCGCAGGGCACACACCTTATTTGAGTCCAGATTCGTCGAATTCAAGGTTCCGTTTTGATTATGTTGCGCTACCAGTATCCCCTTTCTGACAATCAGACTACGTGAAGTTTGACACAGGCAACAAGAATTAGTGCCCAAACCCGGCCAATTACATACCCCTGCCAACCCGCAAAGCCGCGATCACGGCAAGCCCCTGCAACAGTGCCACACCGACCCACAACGCGTTGAAATGACCGCCATCCATCAGCGGCCCGAAAATCAGTGGCGCTGCCGCCAACCCGACATCAAGCCCCGAATAGACAAAACCGTACACCCGCCCGAATGACGCCGCGCCCAGCCCCTGGGTCGCCGCCTTGCGCACCAGCAGGTCACGCGACGGCCCGGCGATACCGACACAGGCACCCATTGTCGCCATCAGCGGCAATACCGCCCAGGCAGCGACGACACTACCCGCCAGCAGCACACCAATCGCCGCCGCCGTCGACAGCCCGATGGCAATGATCCGATCCTGTGCCTGACGCGTGGCGATGAACCCACCCACTGCAATACCACCCGCACCACCCAACAAATAGGCGATCAGACAGGAAGCCGCGCCGGCCAGTGAGAGTGCGTAAATGTTCTGCAACGATGCGGTCGAGTAGTTCTGCAAAGCGCCAAAGGCAGCGGTCGACAACAGAAAGAAAAGAAAACAAAGCCAGACTATCCCGCTACGCAAAAACCCGGTGGCTGGGC
>JBIKLY010000091.1:0-12955 GCA_044359525.1 Rhodocyclaceae bacterium
ATTCTTCGTAGGTCATTTTTGCGCTTGCAGCGTGACGTAGGCGGCGCGCAGGCGATGGTGCATCTCACAGCCCTTGAGCGCCATTCCTGGTGCTTCGATGTTTGGTGCGCCGGCGATCTCTTCCAGATCAAAACCGGGCTCGGGGAAACCGGCCAGCGCGTCGAGAGCGCGGCCCTGCAGCAGCTCGGTAAGCGAGCGTTCGAGGGAGGCGTTCTTGCCGACGATGAAGTGTTCAGTTTGCATGGGGTGTCTTGCCGGGTGCGTTGGATTGGAGAGAGGCCGAATTGTACCGGTCTTGCCCGATCAGTCTACCGCCGGTTTGTGCCAGAATAAGCACAACGTTACCAGAGGGAGATTGCAATAATGACAAAAGCAAAAGTTCCGTCCTTTGACCTGCAACAGGTCATTGATGCCAGTCCGGTGGCCACCTTCGTGGTCGACGTCAATCATGTGGTTACCCACTGGAACCATGCGCTGGAAGAGCTGTCCGGCATTCCCGCCAGCGAAGTGGTGGGGACGCATCATCAGTGGCGCGCCTTTTACCCGGCGCATCGCCCGGTGCTGGCCGATCTGGTCGTTGATGGTCTGCAGGGGGGGCTGCTGAACCGTTACTACGGCGGCAAGTTTCATTCGTCTGACCTGATCCCGGGCGCCGTCGAGGCCGAGGATTATTTTCCGGCGCTTGAGGGCGGGGCAGCGTGGCTGTATTTCACTGCTTCACCGCTGCGCGACGCCGATGGAAAAATTGTTGGCGCTGTGGAAACCCTGCAGGACGTCACTGAACGCAAGCAGGAGCAGATCGCGCGGCGTGAGAGTGAGCGCCGTCTGGCCGATATCGTTGGTGGTTGTCCGGTGGCCATGTTCGTGATTGACGCAAATTCCCGTATCACCCACTGGAACCGCGCCTGCGAACGTTTGACCGGCGTTCCGGCGACGGAGATGATTGGCAAGAGCGATGGCTGGCGGGCGTTTTATCCTTTCGACAACCGGCGCGTCGTGCTCGCTGAAATGATTGTTTCCGGTGCTACTGAAGATGAAGTGCGGCGGCACTATGAAGGTCGCGCTCGCAAATCGGAACTGGTTGCCGGCGCATTTGAAGCGGAGGATTTTTTCCCGTCTTTTGGCGAAAGTGGGAAATGGCTGTATTTCCTTGCTTCGCCACTGCATGACCGGACTGGCAAGGTAACCGGCGCCATTGAGACCCTGCTCGACATCAGCGATCGCAAGCAGGCTGAAGTAGCGGCTGCCAACGGGCGCGAGTGATACTTCCTGAATAGACTTCACACGCCATGTTTTCAGGTTTGATCAAAGAGCTGTCGCAACAGGTCACTGCACTGTCCGATGCGGCCAAGACGCAGGAATTCTGGATCTATGTTGCGCTTGTTCTTGTGCTGGCAGGGATGGCGATCGGTGGAATCTACCTGGCTGCGGGATTCGACCCGCTGACCCGCGGCCAGCTCAGAATGGCCGTGTCGTGCCGCACCGGAGAGCGGCAGATCGGCACCATCATCGTCGGCGTCTTTGTCTTTGGTCTGGCTTGTGTATTTACCCTCGGTGAGGTCGTCAACTGGGTCGAGGAAAAGCGACAGTCACGGGCGCCCGGCAGGCAGTCGTTCCGGCTCAGTTACTGGCGCCCGATTCTGCACGTTATTGGCACGCTGGCTTTGGGCTTGACCGGTTACCTGCTGATGTCGGCCTGGTGCTCCTGAGTCTGCTTGAACACCAACCGGTAACCGGCGGCCTCGATCAGATCGTCGTTGCGCAGTGCACGCACTGCAGCACCGATGGAATTCCGGTTGACGCGTGGATACCTCGGCCCTTCGACGTGAGTAAGAAAATAGCCCTGTGGCCGTCGGGTAATGACAATCAGCTGATCGCCAGGCGTGCCGAAGGTAGTCACCACACGATCAAGGGTAATGTCATCGCCGTCATTGTGGTGGCCCGCACTTTCCAGCACCGTGATGCTGCCAGCAGGGAATCTGGTCTTGCTGGGGCGGGTGGCCGCTAACCCCATGACCGGTATGCCCTCAATTGACTCGCCGTTACGCGGTAACGCCTTGATCAGCAGGGTGCGCTCGAGTTCGACGTCAGCGGCGACGCGCGAACTCAGATAGAGCAGATGATGAGCGCCAAGCTCGACGACATCACGATGCTGCAGGATCTGTCGCGTTAGCGGCTTGCCGTTGATCCGGGTGCCATTGCTGCTGGCCAGGTCTTCGATGATCTGATCGTCACCGACCGAAAGGATTCGTGCATGCTCACGGCTCAACTGCGGGTCGTTGATGACAATGTCGTTGCCGGTTTCGCGCCCGATCTTCAGGCAGCGGGTATCGATAAAGTGCTGCTGCAGCACGGTTCCGTTCAGACTCAATACGAGCTTGGCCAAGGTCTATCTCCGCACTTTAGTGAACCGGTTGAGCAGGCGACGGAGCCAGCCTGCCGGTTTGCGTGCGGACGCATCACCAAGCACGCGGACCAGCGCCACCGTGATGTTGTCATAACCACCATTGTCATTGGCGAGCTGGATGAGGTGATGGGCGGTCAGTGGCAGGCTGGTTTTCAGTGAGTCCATGATGAGTTCGATATCACGCTCTTCGACAAGATCGCTCAGGCCATCGGTGCACAACAGGAAAAAATCACCGGCACACAGCGTCTCTTCCTGCCGATGAACCGTGACGTGTTCGCTGGCACCGAGTGCCTGTGTGACGAGGTGACGGTTGTGCGAATCGCCGGCATCTTCGGCGGCAATCAGGCCGAGGTCGACCTGGTCATGCAGCATCGAATCATCACGTGTCAGCAGTTGCAGTTGGCCATTTCGCAGGCGATAGATGCGCGAATCGCCGACGTGCAGAAGTGTTACCTGTTCGCCGTGGAAAATGGCCAGGGCCAGCGTCGTGCCCATGCCGCTGCAGTTGGCCTGCTGCCGAGCCGCCGCATGAATGGCTGTATTCGCTTCGACAACAATCTGCTCGGCAAACTGCATCGGCATCGCTTGTGACGTGCCGGTCCGGAACAGCAGGATTTTTTCCCGCAAACGCTTGCCGACGATATCAAGCGCCATACGACTGGCGACGTCACCGGCGCGATGCCCGCCCATACCATCGGCCACCATGGTGACTGCGTATTCGCTGTCGACGGTGGCTGAGTCCTCGTTGATGGCACGAACCCGGCCGGGGTCGGACAGGCTGACGAACTCAAGGTGATAATCCTGCTTGTTCAATTTTGGCGGCCGGCAAGTGTTGGGAAGTGTAGGAAAATGTAGGGAAGTGTTGGAAAACGGTTGCGCAGAAATATAGCACATCGTCCTTGGTTTTCTTGACAGTAGCGTGATGAGAACCCAATATCCGGCTTTGCCCGCGCGCCAAGCGCTGTGCCCTGATCAATCCCGCCCAGCCGCTCATGCCACTCACCCAATTAGGTCGTTACAAAATCACCGGAACGCTTGGGCGGGGCGCCATGGGTACTGTCTATCAGGCACACGATCCGCTGATCGAGCGTACCGTGGCGATCAAGACGGTGGCTTGTCATGGTCTGTCGCGTGAAGAAGCGGAGGCCTTCGAGCAGCGCTTCTACCGTGAGGCAAAGTCCGCCGGGCGACTCAACCATCCGAATATCGTAACCATCCACGACGTCGGACGCAGCGACGATCTGGCGTATATCGCCATGGAGTTTCTTACCGGGCGTTCGCTGCGCGAGCTGCTGGATTCCGGGGTTGTTCTGCCGCTTGAACGTATCACCGAAATTGCTGCGCAGATTGCCGACGGCCTGGCGTTTGCCCACGCCAACGATGTGGTACATCGCGATATCAAGCCGGCCAATATCATGGTGCTCGACAATGACACCGTGAAAATCGCCGATTTTGGTGTGGCGCTTCTGCCAAGTGGTTCGCACACGGTCGAGGGTACGGCCTTTGGTTCGCCAAAATACATGTCGCCTGAGCAGGTCACCGGGCAAAAGGCGGATGGCCGTTCGGATATTTTTTCGCTGGGTGCCGTGCTCTACGAAATGCTGGCCGGATGTCCTCCGTTCAGTGGCGATGATCTCAATGCGGTCCTTTTTCAGGTGCTCAATGGCGCACCGCCGCTGCCTTCAATCTACCGGCCCGGCCTGCCGCGCGGTTTTGACCGGATCGTTGCCCGTGCCCTGGCCAAGAATCCGGACAAGCGCTATCAGAATGCCGGTGAGATGGCTGCAGACCTGCGTAAATATCACCGTTTCGCCCGGTTGGCGCAGAAAAAGCAGGATGCCAGCCGCGCCTCGTCAAAGATCGATACGGCGCCGGGTGATGTGACGGTTCGTCTGGATACGCTCAAAACCAATCCTGCCTGGCGCAGGCCTCTCTTGCGCTACGGCGCGGTGCTGCTGTTTCTGGGGTTTTTATTCGGTGGCTGGCTGTTGCTGCGTCCAGAAGCGCCGTTAACCGGACCTGTTGAGGTTGTCGATAGCAGGCCGCAGGTCGGAGCGCCTCAGGTCTTGCCCGCTCCCCCGGTGGCTCCCGCTCCGCCGGTTGTTGCGCAGGCCGCCGAGCCTGCTGCAGCGCCATCATCAGCCGCCGCCACACCGGTGGCTGTGGCCGAAGGTCGCGTTCGTCTGGCCATCACGCCTTGGGGCGAAGTCTATGTTGACGGCAAGAACGCAGGCGTCTCGCCACCGCTCACGGAAATCCGTTTGCCTGCCGGCAAGCACAGTATCGAAATCCGCAACGGCAGCTTTGCCCCGCACCGCAAGGATATCGAAATCTCCGCTGCGGCGACTCAGCGTATCAAGCACAAATTCGAATAGGCGCTTACCTGACGAGGCGCCCCGCGTGTTTCCCGTCAGTGCGCGTTTGATCCGCTGGCCGGCTTGTCGAGAGAGGGGTAGTCGGTGTAGCCGTGCGCATCGCCGCCATACAGCGTCGCGCTATCCAGCGCGTTGAGTGGCGCATTTTGGCGGAGGCGTTCGACGAGATCGGGGTTGGCGATGAAGGCCTTGCCGAAGGCGATCAGGTCGGCGGTGTTTTTTAAGCGCGCCTCGATTGCCATTTCCCGCGTGTAGCCGTTGTTCGCCATGTAGGTGTTGGGAAACAGGCGGCGCAGCTTGTCGGGATCGAAGTCAGTCGGCTTGCCGGGAATGCGCGGTCCGCCAGTCATCCCCTCGATGATGTGCAGGAAACCGATGTCGCGTTTGGCGAGTTCCTGCACGGCATAGGTGAATAGCGGTTCGGGATTGCTGTCGTCGATGTCGTTAACGGCGCTGATCGGTGACAGGCGCACGCCGACGCGATCCTTTTCCCAGACTTCGAGAATCGCATCGGTCACTTCGAGCAGCAGGCGCGTGCGGTTCTCGACACTGCCGCCGTAGCGGTCACTGCGCAGGTTGGTTTTGTCGCGCAGGAATTGGTCGATCAGGTAACCGTTGGCGGCGTGAATCTCGACGCCGTCAAAGCCCGCTGCCCTGGCGTTCTGCGCGGCACGCCGGTAGTCGACGACGATGCCTGGCAATTCGATGAGTTCCAGCGCGCGTGGCGTCACCATGTCCTCCTTGCCCTGGCCGGTGAACACCCAGCCTTTGGGTGTGACAGCCGACGGGGCGACCGGCAGCGCGCCGCCTTCCTGCAATGCCGGGTGCGAGATGCGACCGACGTGCCAGAGCTGGATGACGATCTTGCCACCTTTGGCGTGCACGGCGTCGGTTACCAGCTTCCAGCCGGCGATCTGTTCGGCGCTGTAGATGCCCGGTGTCTGGATGTAGCCCTTGCCCTGCGGCGAGATTTGCGAAGCCTCACTGATGATCAGACCGGCACTGGCGCGCTGTGCATAGTAGGTCACCGTTAGCGGCCCCGGCACGTCACCGGCGAGCGCCCGGCTGCGGGTGAGCGGCGCCATCACGATGCGATTGGCGAGGGGCAGCGAGCCTATTCTGCAGGGCTGAAAAAGATCAGTTATGGCTGATTTGTCAGAACTTTCGTTGCGTTTTAGGGACATTGTTGACTCCTGATTATCTGAACTGGGCACCATGTGTGAAAGTAGCAAAATAATAACTTGTTGTCCGTGCGCCAGCAGACAATCGATGTGGGCGTCGAGTGAAAATGCTGTGCTGTTACAATGGCCCTCATCTCAACACTGAAGTCGCGCGCATCGATTGCGAAAGGCGGCTTTGATTCATGGACATAGTGCTCATATTCCTGCTTATTCTCATTAATGGCGTTTTTGCCATGTCCGAGATTGCTGTCGTGTCATCGCGTAAGGCGAGGCTCCAGAATCTGGCCGATGACGGCACCCCTGGAGCCGAAGCGGCGCTCTCCCTGCATCAGAATCCCTCGAATTTCTTTTCTACCCTCCAGGTTGGCATCACCTCGATCGGCATTCTGAGTGGTGCGATCGGCGAGGCGGCGCTGGCCGACCCGCTGACCCGCTGGTTATCCGACATTCCTTTACTTGCCGAGCACGCCAGAGGAATCGCGCTGACGATTACTGTCGTCGGCTTGACCTATTTTTCGGTCGTGATCGGTGAGCTGGTACCCAAGCGCCTGGCGCTGCTGGCGCCGGAAATCATCGCTTCGCTGGTCTCCCGGCCAATGCTTGTCCTGGCCCGGATTACGCACCCGCTGGTTGTCATTCTGTCAACTTCCTGTACGACCATCCTGCGGCTGTTTGGCGCGCGCAGCAAGGAAGAGCCGCCTGTCACCAATGATGAGATCAATGTGCTGATGGAGCAGGGCGCCGAGGCTGGCGTGTTTCACGAGAGCGAACAGGAACTGGTGTCGAATGTGCTGCGCCTTGATGAACAGCGAATCGCCGCGATCATGACGCCGCGCCGAGACATGTTTGTCGTTGACCTTGATGAAGACGACGAAAGCGTCCGGCAACGCATTGTCGAGTCAGGGTTTTCACGTCTGGTCGTTTGTCGCGACGGGCTGGAGCATATTCTTGGCGTCCTGCAAACCGGCGATCTGCTCAAGAAAGCGGTACCGGGCCACGTCATTACCTCCGCCGATATCGAGGCGGTCCTGCATCCGCCGCTTTATGTTCCGGAATCGGTGACCACGACACGATTGCTTGAGAGTTTCCGTGGCACGCGCCTGCAGTTCGCGCTGATCGTCAATGAATACGGCGACGTGCAAGGCCTGGTGACATTGACCGACGTGCTCGCTGCAATCGTTGGCGAACTGTCAGTGCCCGAGGCGCTGGAAGATCGCGACATGCTGCGGCGCGACGATGGCTCCTGGCTGGTCGATGGCGATGTCGGCATCGAACGCCTGAAATCCGTCCTTGATGTCTACGACGAGTTGCCGGGTGAAGATGAGCACAGTTTCCATACCCTGGGCGGTTTCATCATGCATCAGCTCGGACGAATTCCGCGACCGACCGATCATTTCGAGCTTGTGGGCTGGCGCTTCGAGGTGATGGACATGGATCACAACCGGGTAGACAAGGTGCTGGTTTCCGCTGTCTTGCCCTCTGACGAGAATTCCGCAGAACAACCCTGAACGGAAAAGCCAGTCGCGAAAGTCGCTGAACGGCGACCTGCGCGACTGTTCAGCCAGTTCAGTCCGGTTTCTTAGCGCTGTAGGCGTCGCGCAGGTGTACCGGCGGCGTGCGCTTCTTGCGCATGCGGATATTGAGCATCTCCACGATCACCGAGAAGGCCATGGCGAAGTAGATATAGCCCTTCGGAACCTTATGGCCGAAGCCCTCGGCCATAAGCGCAACCCCGACCACCATCAGGAAAGAGAGAGCGAGCATCTTGATCGTCGGATGATCCGAGACAAAACGACCGATGCCTGCGGCAAAAATCATCATCAGCCCCACCGAAGCAACAACTGCGGCGATCATCACAGCCACATTGTCGACCATACCGACAGCGGTGATGATTGAATCGAGCGAAAAGACGATGTCGATCACGATGATTTGCATAATGATTGCCGAGAAGGTCGCCTGGACGGCACTTGATGCTTCGCCTTCCTCGCCTTCGAGCAATTGATGGATCTCGTGTGTGCTCTTCCAGAGCAGGAATAGGCCACCACTGACGAGAATCAGGTCACGCCCCGAGATGTTGTGCTCGAGCACACTAAACAGCGGCGCAGTGAGACCGACTAGCCACGACAGCGCCAGCAACAGGCCGATGCGCATGAACATCGCGAGGAACAGGCCGATCTTGCGCGCCTTCTCGCGCGTTTCCGGCGGCAGCCGGTCGACGAGAATCGAAATGAAGATGATGTTGTCTATGCCCAGGACCAGTTCCAGCGCAGTGAGGGTAAAGAAAGCGATCCACAGCTGCGGGTCGGCGAACAGGGCAAGGATATCCATAGGCGGGCAGTCAAAATAGTTTCAGCGGCCATCGGCCGCTGAGGTTGCAAATTTGTTACCGCCAGGCGGCGGGTGTTACGCCGGCGATCAGCTACCGGCGCGCAGTGCGGCGATGCGCTCTTCAAGCGGTGGATGGGTCATGAACAGACGCTTCAGACCGTCGCCGACGCCACCGGAAATGCCCTGCGCGGCCATCTGCTCGGGCAGTGGTGCGCTGTGCGCCTGCTGTAGACGTTGCAACGCGGCAATCATTTTCTGTTTGCCTTCCAGCGATGCAGCACCCGCGTCGGCGCGGAATTCACGTTGGCGCGAGAACCACATGACGATGATCGAAGCTAGGACGCCAAGCACCATTTGCGCGACGATCAGCGTGACGAAGTAGGCCGGGCCATGGCCGCGCTCATTCTTGAAGACGACGCGGTCGATTACGTGCCCGATAACGCGCGAGAAGAACATGACGAAGGTATTGACCACGCCCTGGATCAACGCCAGCGTCACCATGTCACCATTGGCCACGTGCGACACCTCGTGCGCCAGAACCGCTTCCGCTTCATCACGGCTCATCGCCTGCAACAGGCCACTCGATACGGCGACCAGCGCGCTGTTGCGACTCATGCCGGTGGCGAAGGCGTTGACGTCGGGCGCATCGTAGATCGCCACCTCCGGCATGCCGATGCCGGCTGCCGTCGCCTGCCGGCGCACCGTCTCGACCAGCCAGAACTCGGTCGAGTTGGCTGGTGTCTCGATGACCTGCGCCCCGACCATGCGTTTGGCGCTCCATTTCGACATGGCCAGCGAGATGAACGAGCCGCCCATGCCGAAGATGGCGCAGAAGACCAGCAGGCTTGGCAGGTTGAGGCCACCATCGGCGAGCATCGGCTCCAGTCCGAGCATGCTGACAACGATGCTCAGGATAAAGATGATGGCCAGGTTGGTGGCGAGGAAGAGCGCGATACGTTTCATGGTGTTTCCCGTAAAGATTTTTCTGCTTAATCGCTGCTGGTAAAACCGAGCAACTGGAGCAGGCTCAGGAAGAGATTATAGATCGAGACGAACAGGCTGACCGTGGCCATGATGTAGTTGGTTTCGCCGCCGTGGATGATGCGCGAGGTTTCAAACAGGATCATGCCGGACATCAGCAGCACGAAGGCGGCCGAGATGGTCAGCGAAAGCGCCGGGATCTGCAGGAAGATGCCGGCCAGGCTGGCGAGAAAGGCGACCAAGATGCCGACTGCCAGAAAACCGCCCATGAAGCTGAAGTCGCGGCGTGAGATCAGGGCATAGGCTGACAGGCCGAGGAACACGGCACCGGTGCCGGTCATTGCCAGCATGACGGTCTGCCCGCCGTTCGGCATTGACAGATAGTGGCCGACGATGGGGCCGAGCGTGTAACCCATGAAGCCGGTCAGTCCGAACACCGAAATGAGGCCCCAACCGCTGTCGCGCAGCTTGGTGGTTGCGTAGAGCAGGCCGAAATAACCGACCAGTGTAATGATCAGGCCCGGATGCGGCAGGCGCAGCGCAACGGCGGCGCCGGCGACGAGGCCGCTGAACAGTAGGGTCATGGCCAGCAGCGCATAGGTGTTGCGCAGCACCTTGTGGGTCGAGAGCAGCGACGGCGCCGTGCCGGCCTGCTGGCGGACGATGGTGAATTGATCCGATTGTTGCTTCATTGCGATACTCCTTGGGCAGGGTGAGGCGCCAATTTACGATATTTATTTGCTAAGGTATATTCGTATTATTGTTATCAACGTTGCGTTTTTTACGAAACGACAGACCGCCCATGATGAACCTCAAACACCTCCACTATTTCTGGAAGACCGCCAAGCTGGGTGGCGTCGTCAAGGCGGGCGAAGCGCTGCACATCACGCCGCAGACGATCAGCGGGCAGGTACGCCTGCTCGAGGAAAGCCTGGATACCGAGTTGTTTGCCCGGCAGGGGCGCGGGCTGGAGCTGACCGATGCTGGCCGGCTGGTGATGGGTTATGCCGAGGAAATGTTTTCGCTCGGCGCCGAGCTGGAGCAGGTGCTGCGCCATTACCCGAAGGGCAAGCCGACCGAATTCCGCGTCGGTGTCTCGGACGCGCTGCCAAAATCGCTGGTCTATCGTCTGCTGCAACCGGCGGTCAATCTGGCCGAACCGGTGCGCATGGTCTGCCATGAGTGGGATCTTGAGCGCCTGCTGGCCGAGCTGGCGATGCACAAGCTCGATCTGGTGATCGCCGATACGCCGATTCCGGCCTCGGTCGATGTGCGCGCCTACAACCACCGGCTCGGCGAATCCGGACTCAGCTTTCTCGCCACCCGCCAGCTCGCCGTACAACACCCGGCGCCTTTTCCGCACTGCCTGGCCGAGATGCCGCTACTCCTGCCCGGCGAAGAATCGGCGGTGCGCCAGAAGCTGACGAGCTGGCTCGATCGCCAGCAGTTGCGCCCGAAAATCGTCGGCGAATTCGACGACAGCGCGCTGATGACCGCCTTCGGCAATGAGGGCGTCGGTGCGTTTGCAGTGCCGACGGTGATCGAGAGCGAGTACCTGGCCTCCGGCGAGTTGCAGGTGCTCGGTCGTATCGCCGAAGTGCGCACCGAGTATTTCGCGATCTCCGTCGAGCGCAAACTGAGCCATCCCTGTGTGCTGGCCATCACCGCTTCGGCACGCTCGCGATTTTTGCCCGGGCAGGATTGAACGGCCGATGATGAGTCGCCACACAGTTTGTGGCGCTGCTTGCGTGCGCTCCGGTAGTGATGGATCGGTGACAGCTCTGACCGTCGCTGTCTGGCCATTGCGCTCATCGAGTTTCGTTAGCCGCATGCCGGCTCAAAACTGGCAAGAGAAGCTTGGTTTTTGCGAACCATTGACGGCAGCCGACCCTAAGGCGCCGGTTAATCCGCTAAAAATCTAACTGCAGGTATCAGAGTTGAGGAGTCGCTCAGCGTGGCAAGTTGCCTATCTACCTACAAGAACTTGAACGGCCCCACTTCTTTGCCAATCTTTACCTGTATCTCTGCGTCGATTTTTTGTAGGTAACCATGCTCCGGACTCATGATCGTCCCTAGCCCAAAGGCTTTCCCAAACACAGCTCGAAGCACGGCAAAATCCTTATTCTCAGATAGTGAGAACCTGTAGTCGAACTGCCCGCAAAGGTCTTTGCCATTTCTCGCCAGCTTGGGTGTCGGAGCTTCGATATTGGCAAATGCGTCGAGGACAGGCGACTTTCCATATCGGAACAGGTCTGCGTTCGTAAACCAATGAAGCTGTATTGAACCAGTCGCCGGAAAAATATGGCTGGTGGTCATGAAATAGATGGCCTTTGAAAGTTTGCCAGCAAGCGTACTAACAGCTTCGTCCATGTGGTCAGTGACATTCACAATTCCTGTTTGTTGGTAGGTAAGCCCTGGTGGCGGTTTGATGTTCAAGTCCCTCGCTGCTTTTCGGGATTCAACTGCGCTCATCTTTAGCATTTTCTGCAGTAGTCCGGGATGCTGCTTATTGGCGTTGTACATCAGGCCATTCACCGCTCCATCCAAATTGCCCGCATTTGTAATCGGGTCCATGCGGCCAAGCAATGCAATCAGGACATCATCATCGGCAGTGCCCGCATTGCAAGTTCCGCAGGCAGGAAATTCGAACCCCTCTGGCCAGTTTCTCGATTGGAACAAGGAACGAGGTGGGCAATGCTCTTTCGTTGTGGCTTGGTTCGCTCCGCCACAAAATATGCATAGTGGATTCCGAGCAAAATAGGCTGCACGGTTTGCTCGAGCTTGTTTTCCCATGGCGATATCAGGCTATGATGTTCAAGTTTTCTATTCTATCTTGGACCGGAGACTGCCGCCGAAGTGTCATTCCTTACAGGCCAATCCGTTACCGGCAACTTGGGCCGATTTGTACGCGCAGGGTGTCCGGCAGATTTCAGAAGTTAAGTAGTCGTTCCGATGGCTGCTCTAGCGGATATATGACCGACCGCAGATGGCCGGACTCTGTTAGATGATATTGACATAAGCCCATCTCTCGAACTGGTCAGTGGTTGGGTGATTCGATCCAGTTCTCAATGGTCAGACATGGGTATCTGGCAAAGATTTTTTCGTTGTTGGTCACTATGGTCAAGTGAAGCGATACGGCATGGGCGGCAATGAGTTTGTCGAGGGCATCTTTCTTGGTGCCGTCGCGGGTTGCCATGCGAATCGGACCATAGGCCACACCGGCAGCAGCATCAAACGGAATCACCAGAATATCCTCCACCAAGCTAGCGAGGTTGATACGCTCTTTTTCTGGATTTTGCGAGGCGGCAACGCCATATTCCAGTTCTGCATACGTGATTGATGACATCACTGCGTCGCCGACATAGCACTGAGCAAAGCGCCGGGCAACTTCTTCTGGCTGATTCTTCATCAGGTAAATGCACATATTGGTATCAAGCATGTAGCGAGGCATTACAGCGAGTCCCTTTCGGCTTGCTCCTGATTCCCGCGACCTTCAGCCATGAAGTCCGTCGAGAATTTGGCGAACTTGGTCAGCACACCAGACAACGAGCGCCGAACGGGGCGAATGCGGATTTCATCCCCTTCCCGTTCGATCTCCAGATCCATATCCATGCGCTCATAGGCAATATCAGCCGGGATGCGAACAGCCTGCGAGTTGCCATTCTTGAAAGATTTGGTAGTGT
>JBIKLY010000092.1:0-12852 GCA_044359525.1 Rhodocyclaceae bacterium
GTGATCGCCGCCGTCAACGTGGTCTTGCCGTGGTCAACGTGACCAATCGTGCCGACGTTTACGTGCGGCTTCGTACGTTCGAATTTTGCCTTAGCCATTTAGATATCCTTAATAACCAATAATTACTTCTTGTTGATCACAGCTTCGGCGACGTTCTTCGGCGCCTCAACGTAATGTTTGAATTCCATCGAGTAGGTCGCACGACCCTGCGACAACGAACGCACCGTTGTCGAGTAGCCGAACATCTCGGCCAGCGGAACCTCGGCCTTGATCGCCTTGATGCCACCGGGAATGTCTTCCATCCCCTGCACAACGCCACGCCGACCCGAAAGGTCGCCCATGATGTTGCCCATGTACTCTTCCGGCGTCTCGACTTCAACCGACATCATCGGCTCAAGCAAGGTCGGCTGCGCTTTACGCAGACCTTCCTTGAAAGCCATCGAAGCCGCCATACGGAAGGCGTTTTCGTTGGAGTCAACGTCGTGATAGGAACCGTCGAACAACGTAAACTTGACGTCCACAACGGGGAAGCCAGCCAGCACGCCGCTCTTGACGCAGTCCTGAAGACCTTTGTCAACCGCCGGGATATATTCACGCGGCACCGAACCACCCTTGACCGCGTCGACAAACTCGTAGCCCTTGCCGGCTTCGTTCGGCTCGATCTTGAGCCAGACGTGGCCAAACTGGCCGCGACCGCCGGACTGCTTGACGAACTTGCCTTCCTGCTCAACGGCCTTCTTGATGCACTCACGGTAGGCCACTTGCGGTGCGCCAACGTTGGCATCAACGCCGAATTCACGCTTCATACGGTCGACGATGATTTCGAGGTGCAGCTCGCCCATACCCGAAATAATGGTCTGGCCCGTCTCTTCGTCGGTGCGCACGCGGAATGACGGATCTTCCTGCGCCAGACGGCTCAGGGCGATACCCATTTTTTCCTGGTCTGGCTTGGTCTTTGGCTCGACGGCAATGTGAATCACCGGCTCCGGGAAGATCATGCGCTCAAGCGTGATGATGGCCGACGGATCGCACAGCGTTTCGCCGGTCGTCACGTCTTTCAAACCGACACAAGCGGCGATGTCACCGGCCAGAACTTCCTTGATTTCCTCGCGGTTGTTCGCATGCATCTGCAGCACACGGCCGATACGCTCCTTACGCCCCTTGATCGGGTTGTAAATGGTATCGCCGGACTTCAACACGCCCGAATAAACGCGAATGAAGGTGAGCTGACCCACATACGGGTCAGTCATCAGCTTGAAGGCCAGCGCCGAGAACTTTGCGTCATCCGAAGCAACGCGCGTATCCGGGTCGCCGTTTTCCTTCAAACCATCAACCGGCGGAATATCAACTGGCGACGGCAACAGATCGATCACGGCGTCGAGCATGCGCTGCACGCCCTTGTTCTTGAATGCGGTACCGCAAAGCATCGGCTGGATTTCGCAGGCGATCGTACGATCGCGCAAACCCTTGATGATTTCCTCTTCGGTCAAATCGCCGCTTTCGAGATACTTGTTCATCATCTCTTCGGTCGATTCGGCGGCAGCCTCGATCATCTTCTCGCGCCACTCTTCGGCCTGTGCCTGAAGTTCAGCGGGAATCTCGCGATAATCGAACTTCATGCCCTGGGATGCCTCATCCCAATAGATGGCTTTCATCTTGATCAGATCAACAACGCCTTCAAAGTAATCTTCCTTGCCAATCGGAATAACGATCGGCACGGGGTTGGCTTTGAGACGGGTACCCATCTGTTCGACAACCTTGAAGAAGTCGGCACCTTGACGGTCCATCTTGTTCACGAAAGCGAGACGCGGAACCTTGTATTTGTTGGCCTGGCGCCAAACGGTTTCGGACTGCGGCTGGACGCCACCGACAGCGCAATACACCATACAGGCGCCATCGAGAACACGCATCGAGCGCTCGACTTCAATGGTGAAGTCGACGTGTCCCGGCGTGTCAATAATGTTGATGCGGTGTTCGGGGTACTGGTTGGCCATGCCTTTCCAGAAGCACGTCGTCGCAGCGGAGGTAATCGTGATGCCACGCTCCTGCTCCTGCTCCATCCAGTCCATGGTAGCGGCGCCATCATGCACTTCACCGATTTTGTGATTAACACCGGTGTAGAACAGGATGCGCTCGGTTGCCGTTGTTTTACCGGCATCAATGTGCGCGCTGATACCGATATTGCGGTACAGGCTGATTGGGGTTTTGCGTGCCACAGTAGTAAACCTTCGCGAATAAAGAACGATCGCCGCAGACAAGCTGCGGCGCTGGAAGAGGGTCTTAGAAGCGGAAGTGCGCGAACGCTTTGTTGGCTTCAGCCATGCGGTGCACTTCGTCGCGTTTTTTGACGGCGCCACCACGGTTTTCCGCGGCTTCGAGCATTTCGGCAGCCAGGCGCTGACCCATCGACTTTTCCGAACGCTTGCGGGCAGACTCACGCAGCCAGCGCATGGCGAGCGCCATACGACGACTCGGACGGACTTCAACCGGCACCTGATAGTTGGCACCGCCAACACGGCGGCTCTTCACTTCAACCAGCGGCTTGATATTACCGATGGCCAGGGCAAACACTTCGAGCGGATCCTTGCCGCCTTTAGCGACAACCAGATCGAACGCACCATAAACAATACGCTCGGCAACCGACTTCTTGCCGCTCATCATGATGGTGTTAACGAATTTGGAAACATCAACGCTACCGAACTTCGGATCCGGCAGAATATCGCGTTTTGGTACTTCACGACGACGTGGCATAACAACAACCTCTCTATATACAATTCAGTTGAAGGATGGCGCAGTATGCCCACCCTCCCCGGCCGCCCATAAGGGAGCGGCCACTTACTCAGACGACGATTAGGCCGCCTTCGGACGCTTGGTGCCGTACTTGGAACGGCTCTGCTTACGATCCTTGACGCCCTGGGTATCCAGCGAGCCACGAACGGTGTGGTAACGCACACCAGGCAAGTCTTTTACACGGCCGCCGCGAATCAGAACAACGGAGTGCTCCTGAAGGTTGTGGCCTTCACCACCGATGTACGAAATGACTTCAAAGCCATTCGTCAGACGAACCTTGCACACTTTACGCAGTGCGGAGTTCGGCTTCTTCGGTGTCGTTGTGTAAACACGGGTGCAAACACCACGCTTTTGCGGGCAGTTCTCCAGCGCCGGAACTTTGCTTTTGCTACGCACGGCCTCGCGGGGCTTGCGTACCAGCTGGTTAATGGTTGGCATATTTCTATCCCTAAATTCACTGCAGAGAAAGCCGTACGAACGGCCTTGCAACTGCAAAAAACCAAGGCGGTCCAAAGGCCGCCTTAGCGATTTTTATATAACAGACCGGGGCAATGGTTAGCCCCGGCCGACAAAGACCCGAGATTTTAGGGTCTATCAAGCACCAAGTCAACCGGGCTGGCTTTCCTGGCTACTATCCTGAAGCGTTGCCGCATCATCAGCAACAAACAATTGAGCGGCCGCGCTGCCTTCCCCTGCCGCCTGTTTCTTGCGTGCAGTATGATAAGCGAGACCGGTGCCCGCCGGAATCAGGCGGCCGACGATAACGTTCTCCTTTAGACCACGGAGTTCGTCGCGCTTGCCCATGATTGCCGCTTCGGTCAGCACCCGGGTCGTTTCCTGGAAGGAAGCTGCCGAGATGAACGAATCGGTAGACAAAGACGCCTTGGTAATACCGAGCAGGATATGCTCGTAAGTAGCCGGCAGTTTGCCATCGGCAAGCATACGATCATTCTCGTCGAGCAGATGCGCGCGCTCGACCTGCTCACCCTTGATGAACTTGGTGTCACCCGTATCAAGCACATTAACGCGACGCAGCATCTGACGAACGATCACTTCAATGTGCTTGTCGTTAATCTTCACACCCTGCAGACGATAGACGTCCTGTACTTCGTCAGTGATGTAGATGGCCAGCGCTTCAACGCCACGGAAACGCAGGATATCGTGCGGGTCAGGCGCGCCATCAACAATCAACTCGCCCTTGTTCACCACCTGGCCATCGTGCACCAGGACATGCTTGTCCTTCGGGATCAGGTATTCATGGGTGATCCCATCGAGGTCGGTGATGACCAGACGCTGCTTGCCCTTGGTGTCCTTACCGAACGACATGGTGCCGGTAAATTCGGCCAGCATGCCGGCGTCCTTTGGCGTACGCGCCTCGAACAACTCGGCAACACGCGGCAGACCACCGGTAATATCACGCGTCTTGGCCGATTCCTGCGGCAGACGTGCCAGCACGTCACCCACAGAAATTTGCTGGCCATCAAGCACGGTAATGATTGCACCGACCTGGAAGGTGATGGTCACCGCATGGTCGCTGCCATGCATCTTGACTTCGTCGCCATTGGCATCGAACAGTTTAATCTGCGGACGCAGGCCCTTCGTTTGGGCCTTGCCGCCACGCTTCGGATCGATAACAACGAGCGTGGACAGTCCGGTGACTTCGTCGATCTGCTTGGCAACCGTGACGCCTTCTTCAACGTTCTCGAACTTCACCAGACCCGAGTACTCGCCGATAATCGGACGGGTGTGCGGATCCCACGTTGCCAGCTTGGTACCGGCCTTCGCCTGCTGCCCATCGGAAACCTGCAGCGTCGAACCGTAAGGCACCTTGTGCTTTTCGCGTTCGCGCCCACTTTCGTCCGTAATCAACACTTCACCGGAACGGGTAATAACAATCTTCTCGCCCTTGGCGCTGGTGACATAGCGCATCGTCGAAGTGAAGCGCACCACGCCGGCACTCTTTGAATCGACCTGGCTGGCGACGGCAGCACGCGATGCGGCGCCGCCTACGTGGAAGGTGCGCATGGTCAGCTGGGTTCCCGGCTCACCGATCGACTGGGCAGCGATCACACCAACTGCCTCACCGATATTGACCGGTGTACCCCGGCCGAGATCACGACCATAACACTTCGCACAGAGTCCATAGCGCGTATCGCAGGTCAATGGTGTACGCACTTTGACTTCGTCGATACCCAACTGGTCGATAAGATCACAAAGATCTTCGTCGATCAGGCTGCCGGTTTCGATCACGGTCTCGTCGGTCTCCGGATTAACGACATCGGCAATCGTAACGCGACCAAGAATCCGCTCACGCAGTGCCTCGATGACTTCACCGCCTTCAATCAGGGCTTTCATCGTGACGCCGTTTTCCGTACCGCAATCATCCTGAATAACGACCAGATCCTGCGTCACATCGACCAGACGGCGTGTGAGATAACCCGAGTTGGCCGTCTTCAGCGCCGTATCGGCCAGACCCTTACGCGCACCGTGCGTCGAGATGAAGTACTGAAGAACGTTCAGGCCTTCGCGGAAGTTGGTGGTGATCGGTGTTTCGATAATCGAACCGTCCGGCTTGGCCATCAGGCCGCGCATACCCGCCAGCTGGCGAATCTGCGCTGCCGAACCGCGCGCGCCCGAGTCGGCCATCATGTAGATCGAATTGAACGACTCCTGTTTGACTTTCTTGCCGTGGCGATCGATCACCTCTTCACTGCCGAGCTGATCCATCATGACCTTGGCTACCTGATCGCCGGTCCGGCCCCAGATATCAACCACCTTGTTGTAACGCTCGCCAAAGGTCACCAGACCATTGGTGTACTGACTTTCGATTTCCTTCACTTCTTCTTCGGCCGCGGCAATGATGTCGCGCTTCTGCGTCGGAACAAGCATGTCGTCGGAACAGATCGAGATACCGGCGCGCGTTGCCAGGCGATAGCCGTTCTGCATCAACTGATCGGCGAAAACTACGGTTTCCTTCAGGCCGCAACGACGGAACGCCGTGTTGATCAGCTTCGAGATTTCCTTCTTCTTCAGCGGCTTGTCGAGGACGCTGAACGGCAGGCCCTTCGGCAGGATCTCGGAGAGCAGCGCACGACCAGCGGTTGTCTCATAACGGGTGATTTTTTCCTTCCAGCCGTTTTCGCCGTCCTTCTCGTATTCCTTGATGCGCGCCGAAATCTTGGCGTGCACGTCGAGCTCACCGGCCTGCATGGCACGGGTGATTTCGGCGAGATCCGGGAACACCATCCCTTCGCCCTTGGCGTTGATCCGCTCACGCGTCGCATAGTAGAGACCGAGAACGATGTCCTGCGACGGAACGATGATCGGCTCGCCGTTGGCCGGTGACAGCACGTTGTTCGAGGCCAGCATCAGGGTGCGTGCTTCCATCTGCGCTTCAAGCGACAGCGGGACGTGAACAGCCATCTGGTCGCCGTCGAAGTCGGCGTTGAACGCCGCGCAAACGAGCGGATGCAGCTGGATTGCCTTGCCTTCGATGAGGGTCGGTTCGAACGCCTGGATACCGAGACGGTGCAGGGTCGGTGCGCGGTTGAGCATGATCGGATGCTCACGGATCACCTCTTCGAGGATGTCCCAGACCACCGGCTCTTCGACTTCAACCATCTTCTTGGCCTGCTTGATGGTCGTCGCCAGGCCCATGATTTCAAGGCGGTTGAAGATGAAGGGCTTGAACAGCTCCAGCGCCATCAGCTTCGGCAAACCGCACTGATGCAGCTTGAGTTGCGGACCGACAACGATGACTGAACGGCCAGAGTAGTCGACGCGTTTACCGAGCAAGTTCTGACGGAAACGACCGCCCTTGCCCTTGATCATGTCGGCCAGCGATTTGAGCGGACGCTTGTTGGCGCCGGTCATGGCCTTGCCGCGACGACCGTTGTCGAGCAGCGAATCGACGGCTTCCTGGAGCATGCGCTTTTCGTTGCGCACGATGATTTCCGGCGCCTTTAGTTCGAGCAGACGCTTCAGGCGGTTGTTACGGTTGATGACGCGGCGATAGAGATCGTTCAGATCCGAGGTGGCGAAACGACCGCCATCGAGCGGCACCAACGGACGCAGGTCCGGCGGCAGCACGGGCAGGACTTCGAGGACCATCCACTCCGGCTTGATGCCGGACTTCTGGAAGCCTTCGAGAATTTTCAGGCGCTTGGAGAATTTCTTGCTCTTGGTTTCCGAACTGGTCGTCTCGAGCTCACTGCGCAGACGATCGACTTCACTGCTCAGGTCGATCGAACGCAGCAGTTCGCGAATGCCTTCGGCACCCATTGCGGCGTAGAAATCGTCACCGTACTCCTCAACCTTCGCGAGATAGTCATCTTCGGTCAACAACTGGGCACGATTGAGCGGCGTCATGCCCGGATCACAAACGACAAAGGCTTCGAAGTACAGCACCCGTTCGATGTCGCGCAAGGTCATGTCAAGGACCATACCGAGACGGCTTGGCAGGCTCTTCAGGAACCAGATGTGGGCGACCGGCGAAGCCAGTTCAATGTGTGCCATGCGCTCACGGCGCACCTTGGCGAGCGTCACTTCAACGCCACATTTTTCACAAATGACGCCACGATGCTTGAGGCGCTTGTACTTACCGCACAGACATTCGTAATCCTTGATCGGGCCAAAAATCTTGGCGCAGAACAAGCCGTCACGCTCCGGCTTGAAGGTACGATAGTTGATCGTTTCCGGCTTTTTTACTTCGCCGTAGGACCAGGAGCGGATCTTGTCCGGCGATGCGAGACCAATGGTGATCGCATCGAATTGCTCTTCCTGGGTTACCTGTTTGAACAAATCAAGCAGTGCTTTCATCTTTCACTCCGTTCCGGGTGAGAATCAAAATTCTCGAAGCTGCGGCTTGCGCCGCAACCGCCGTCATTCAACAGTCTGGGAAACTCGCTCAAAAACTTTCTAGAAACGCTCAAGATCAATATCGATCGCCAACGAGCGGATTTCCTTGACCAGCACGTTGAACGACTCCGGCATGCCGGCGTCGATCTTGTGGTCGCCCTTGACGATGTTTTCGTAGACCTTGGTCCGGCCGTTCACATCGTCCGACTTCACCGTCAGCATTTCCTGCAATACATAAGCAGCGCCGTAAGCTTCCAGTGCCCAGACTTCCATTTCGCCGAAACGCTGGCCACCGAACTGTGCCTTGCCGCCCAGCGGTTGCTGGGTCACCAGAGAGTACGGCCCGGTCGAACGCGCATGCATCTTGTCATCAACCAGGTGATGCAGCTTCAGTACGTGCATGTAACCCACGGTGACCTGCCGTTCGAACTGCTCGCCAGTGCGGCCGTCGAACAGCGTCATTTGGCCGGACTCAGGCATCCCGGCGAGCGTCAGCATGGCCTTGATTTCCTCTTCATTGGCGCCGTCGAACACCGGTGTCGCAAACGGCACACCGTTTTCGAGGTTGGCGGCCATTTCCATGATTTCCTTGTCATTCAATTGACCAAGGTCCTCCGGCTTACCATTGCTGTTATAGACCTGCTCAAGGAAACCACGCACTTCCTTCGTATTGGCCTGACGGCGCAGCATATCGCCGATTTTGAAACCAAGCCCCTTGGCCGCGAGACCAAGGTGGACTTCAAGAATCTGGCCAACGTTCATCCGCGACGGTACGCCGAGCGGATTGAGAACGATGTCGACCGGACGGCCATCGGCCATATACGGCATATCTTCGACCGGCACAATGCGCGACACCACGCCTTTGTTACCGTGGCGACCAGCCATCTTGTCACCCGACTGCAGACGACGCTTGACCGCAACGTAGACCTTGACCATCTTTTGCACGCCCGGCGGCAGTTCGTCGCCCTGCGTCAGCTTCTTGCGCTTCTCTTCGAAGGCGATGTCGAAGTCCTTGCGCGTCTGCTCAAGGCCTTCGCGCAGCGATTCGAGCTGTTGGGCCACATCTTCATCGGCCATGCGGATGTCAAACCAGTGATGTGGATCGATTCCGTCGATGTACTCCTTGCTGATTGCCGTACCTTTGGCCAGCTTTTTCGGGCCGCCATTGGCCGGCTTGCCGAGAATAAGCCGTTCGACACGGGCGAAGGCGTCACGTTCAACGATGCGCATCTGATCGGCGAGATCAAGCTTGTAGCCGCGCAGGTGATCGTCGATGATCGACTGGGCACGCTTGTCGCGTTCGATACCCTCACGGGTAAACACCTGTACATCGATCACGGTACCGGCGATACCGGACTGCACGCGCAGTGACGTATCCTTCACATCCGAGGCTTTTTCACCGAAGATCGCGCGCAGCAACTTCTCTTCCGGCGTCAGTTGGGTCTCGCCCTTCGGCGTCACTTTACCAACCAGCACATCGCCGGCTTCAACTTCGGCACCGATGTAAACGATGCCCGACTCGTCGAGACGCGACAGTTGCGACTCACCAAGCGACGCGATGTCGCGAGTAATTTCTTCCGGCCCCAGCTTGGTGTCACGTGCGACGATCGTCAGTTCCTCGATATGGATCGAAGTAAAACGGTCTTCGGCAACGACACGCTCGGAGATGAGGATCGAATCCTCGAAGTTGTAACCGTTCCATGGCATGAACGCGACCAGCATGTTCTGACCGAGAGCCAGTTCACCCTTGTCGGTCGATGCGCCGTCAGCCACCACATCACCCTTGGCGATAATGTCTCCCACACGGACCAGCGGACGCTGGTTGATGTTGGTGTTCTGATTGGAACGGGTGTACTTGACCAGGTTGTAAATATCGACGCCAACTTCGCCGGCGACGGTTTCTTCATCATTGACTCGAACGACAACACGCGAAGCGTCAACGTAGTCAACCACACCACCACGCAATGCCTGCACCGCCGTACCCGAGTCAACCGCAACCGTGCGTTCGATGCCGGTACCGACCACTGCCTTTTCCGGACGCAAACAAGGCACTGCCTGACGCTGCATGTTGGCGCCCATCAGCGCGCGGTTCGCATCGTCATGCTCAAGGAAAGGAATCAGCGAAGCAGCGACCGAAACGATCTGCCCCGGTGCAACGTCCATGTATTGAACGCGCGACGGTTCAGCAAGAATCGTTTCGCCCTTCGCACGGCAAGTCACCAGATCGTCAGAAAGTGTACCGATATTGTCGAGCGCCGAGTTGGCCTGGGCGATGATGAAACCGCCCTCTTCAATGGCCGAAAGATAGTCGATCTGATCCGTCACCTTGCCGTCGTTAACCTTGCGGTACGGCGTTTCAAGGAAACCATAACCGTTGGTACGCGCAAACAGCGCCAACGAGTTGATCAGACCGATGTTCGGGCCTTCCGGTGTTTCGATCGGGCAAACACGACCGTAGTGCGTCGGATGCACGTCACGCACTTCAAAGCCAGCACGTTCGCGTGTCAAACCGCCCGGTCCAAGTGCCGAAACACGGCGCTTATGCGTAATTTCCGACAGCGGATTGGTCTGGTCCATGAACTGCGAAAGCTGGCTGGAACCGAAGAATTCCTTGATCGCGGCACTGATCGGCTTGGCATTGATCAGGTCGTGTGGCATCAGATTATCGGACTCAGCCTGCGACAGACGCTCGCGAACAGCACGTTCAACGCGCACAAGTCCGGCGCGGAACTGATTCTCGGCAAGTTCGCCGACCGAGCGTACACGACGGTTGCCGAGGTGGTCGATGTCATCGATTTCACCACGGCCATTGCGCAACTCGACGAGGATCTTGATCACTTCAACGATATCGCGCGGGCTCAACGTCAGTTGCGGACGAACCTCGCACACTACATTGAGACTCTTCAGCTGAGCGGCCAGGGTCAACGCGTCGGCCTCGGTCAGATTTTCTGCAACGGCGCGCCAGCCATAGGAAAGCTCGGAGAGCAGCTGCTCAACGGCAGCAGCAGAGCCGCCAGCCGCATCGTTGATCGCGGTAATGATCGACTCGTGCTTCGAAGGTACATGCTTTACCATGACCTTGTATTCGACTACGTCTTTACGCACGACGCGACGATTGAATTTCATCCGTCCAACCGCCGACAGATCGTAACGCTCGTCGGAATAGAACAGGCCGTTAAAGAGAATCTCAACCGCTTCTTCAGTGGGCGGCTCACCCGGCCGCATCATGCGGTAGATGGCAACGCGCGCAGCCTGTTTGGAGATCGTGTCATCGGCACGCAGCGTCTGCGAAATGAAGCCACCGCGGTCGAGATCACTGATGTACAGCGTCTGCAATGATTCGATGCCTGCCTCAACCAGTTTGGCGAGCAGTGCTTCGGTGATCTCGTCGTTGGCATTGGCAAGAATCTCGCCGCTGTCCTTGTCGATGATATTCTGGGCGATCACGCGACTGACCAGGAAATCTTCCGGCACAGCCAGTTGCTTGATGCCAGCAGCATCGAGCTCGCGAATGTGCTTGGCGGTGATGCGTTTGTCTTTGGCGACGATCGTCTTACCGGTCTTGTCGTTGAAATCAAAACGCGCGATTTCTCCGCGCAGACGCTCAGGCACCAGCTCAAACTCAATGCCCTTCTTGCTCAACTGGAAGGTGTCAAACTCGAAGAACTCACGCAGGATTTGCTCCGGTGTCAGTCCGATAGCCTTGAGCAGGGTCGTTACCGGCATCTTGCGACGACGGTCAACACGGAAGAAAAGAATATCCTTCGGATCAAACTCGAAATCAAGCCAAGAGCCGCGGTAAGGAATCACCCGCGCCGAGAACAGCAGCTTACCCGAACTGTGCGTCTTGCCACGGTCGTGCTCGAAGAACACGCCCGGCGAGCGGTGCAGCTGGCTGACGATGACGCGCTCGGTGCCGTTGATGACGAACGAGCCGGTGCCGGTCATGAGCGGAATCTCGCCCATGTAGACCTCCTGCTCCTTCACCTCCTTGATGGTCGGCTTGGTCGCCTCGCGGTCCATGATGACCAGGCGCACCTTGGCGCGCAGCGGCGAGGCGAAGGTCAGTCCGCGCTGCTGGCACTCCTTGACGTCGAACGGCGGCTCGCCCAGCGTGTAGCCGGCGAACTCGAGGCGCGCCATCTGGTTGTGGCTGGTGATCGGGAAGATCGACTGGAAGGCCGCCTGCAGGCCCTCGTTCTTGCGCTGCGACAGCGCGGTGTGCTCCTGCAGGAACTGCGTGTACGACTCGAGCTGGGTCGCCAGCAGGAACGGCACGGACTGCACCGCGGGACGCTTGGCAAAACTCTTGCGAATGCGCTTCTTTTCAGTGAACGAGTACGGCATGGACGCTCCGTTCGGAACAACTAGCGGCGATCAGAGAACAGGCACACCGCAGGGACGCGACAAGCCACGCAGGCAAGATTGCCTGCGCGGCCGCTCGCGGTGCGCGTGATGTCTCTCATCAGGGGGAAGTCTTTGATTCGGACTCGACGGCGAAGCGGCGTCAAGCACGAATCGAAGTCCTCCCCCAGGGGTGGACTTCGCGAGGGCGGCGGACCGCCCCCGTGACTGCAATTACTTGAGCTCGACCTTGGCGCCGGCTTCCTCCAGCTTCTTCTTGGCGGCATCGGCATCGGCCTTGTTGACGCCTTCCTTGACGGGCTTGGGCGCGCCGTCGACCAGGTCCTTGGCCTCCTTCAGGCCCAGGCCGGTCAGCTCGCGCACCGCCTTGATGACATTGACCTTGTTCGGGCCGGTTTCAGCCAGCACGACGGTGAATTCGGTCTTCTCTTCGGCGGCAGGCGCGGCGGCGGCCGGGCCGGCAGCCACAGCCACCGCAGCAGCGGCGGCGGAGACGCCGAACTTCTCTTCCATCATCTTGATCAGCTCGCTGATCTCGAGGACCGACTTGGCGGCGATGGCGTCGAGGATTTCTTGGTTGGACAGGGCCATTTGATGCTCCAGATGTTCAGAATGCGTTGTGAATGCGAATGGATGGGATCGGGGCGGGACTCAGGCGGCGGCCTTTTCCTTCGCGTCGCGCACAGCGGCGACGGTGCGAACGAAACGGGCCGGAACCTCGTTGAGCGTGCGGACGAACTGGCCGATCGGCGCCTGCATGGTCGCCATCAGCGTGGCCAGCAGCTCCTCGCGGCTGGGCAGCGTGGCCAGTGCCTTGACGCCGGCTTCGTCCATGACGAC
>JBIKLY010000093.1:0-12764 GCA_044359525.1 Rhodocyclaceae bacterium
CCAGACAACGAGCGCCGAGCGGGGCGAATGCGGATTTCATCCCCTTCCCGTTCGATCTCCAGATCCATATCCATGCGCTCATAGGCAATATCAGCCGGGATGCGAACAGCCTGCGAGTTGCCATTCTTGAAAGATTTGGTAGTGTGCATTGCCAACCCCGTTATGGATGTACGACATATGTACATTAGCCGGTTTTTTGGGGGATGTAGATACGCAGATGTACGTTTTCTGGTGTTTGCGGTAAAAAGGACGACCGCCTGATCTAGGTGCAAACGCGCGTCGACAAGGTGGTTTCGTGACTGTCAGGTAACAATAATAAGCAATTTATAATATTCTGCTATACTACCAAGTAATTGATCACTTACTACGGCGGCAAAAATGCAGCAGGCCAGAATCCGCTTCCCGACCGAAGCGCGGCAAACCGAGATCGTTACGGTCGTGCTTGCCCTTGCGGCGCAGCGCAGCCCGGCGTTGATCACCACTAGCGATATTGCTCGGACGCTTGGTTTGACTCAGGGTGCCGTTTTCAAACACTTCCCGAGCAAGGAAGCGATCTGGCTCGCCGTAATGGCGTGGGTGGAAAGCAATCTGCATGCGGAACTTGAACGTGCCGAACATGAAGCGCCGAGCGCATGGGAGGGTTTGCGGGCGGTGTTCATGGCGCATGTGCGTTTTGTCATCGAGCATCCGGGCGTGCCTCGACTCATCTTCAGCGAGCTGCAGCAACCCGACGACACGCCGGTCAAGGCGCAGGTGCGTCGTTTGCTCGGGCGCTATCGGGAGCTGCTGCTGCGCTTGTTGACGGCGGCAGAGCAAAGTGGGCGGCTGGGCGCCGGGGTCAATCAGGCGGCAGCCGCGTCGCTGTTTATCGGCACGATTCAGGGCCTGGTCATGCAGTCGATGCTGGCCGGTAGTTGCGAGCGCATGGCGGGCGAAGCCGAACGGGCTTTCGTGCTCTACCAGCGCGCCATTGGGGAGTGTGTATGAAACTGTTTGCCAACCTTGTTTCCCGCAGATTCGGGCTGCTGTTTCTGGCGCTGCTCTTGCTGGCGGCATTTGCTTTTGTCTTGTTGCGTTCGGGGCCGCTGGCGCCGATTCGCGTCACTGTTGTCGCAGTTGAAGAGGGGACGGTAACACCCGCCCTGTTCGGCATCGGCACCGTCGAGGCGCGGCGCGCCTATCTGATCGGTCCGACCGCTTCCGGTCGCGTGCTCAAGGTGCTGGTCGATGTCGGCGAGACGGTCAAGGCCGGGCAGCTGCTGGCCGAGATGGACCCGGTCGATCTCAATGAGCGTGTCGTTGCGCTGGATGCCTCGATCGCCCGCGCCAACAGCGGCATCGCGGCGGCCGAGGCGCAGCGCCAGGATGCGCTGGCACGCAGCCGGCTGGCGGTGATGAATACGCGGCGTTATGTCGATCTGGGCGAGAAGAAGTTTGTCAGCACCAGCGCGGTTGAGGCCAAGCAGCAGGAACAGGCTTCCGCGCAGGCCGTGATCAGTGCGGCCGAGGCCAATCTGGCCGGCGCCAGTCAGGACATGGCGCGCCTCAAGGCGGAGCGCGATGGCCTGCGCCAGCAGCGTAACAATGTGCGCCTGCTGGCGCCGACCGACGGCGTGATTACGGCGCGCGATGCCGAGCCGGGGTCGACGGTGGTGGCCGGTCAGGCGGTGATCAAGCTGATCGAACCGGGCAGCCTGTGGGTCAGGGTACGTTTTGATCAGGGGCGCTCGGCTGGGCTGGCTGTCGGCTTGCCCGCCGACATTGCGTTGCGTTCAAATCCTTCGCAGTTGCTGCGTGGCAAGGTCGTCCGCCTGGAACTGCTCAGTGACAGCGTCACCGAAGAGCGCGTCGCGCAGGTCGCCTTCGACAGCATTCCTGCCGGCGTGTCGCTGGGTGAGCTGGCCGAGGTCACGCTGGCTTTGCCGGCCAGTCAATCCGGCTTGATCCTGCCCAATGCCAGCATCAAACAGCAGGGTGGCAAGATGGGGGTGTGGGTGTATGACGATGGCGGACTCCGTTTCGCTGCTGTTCAGCCGGGAGCGTCGAGTCTCGATGGCAAGGTGCTGGTGCGCAGCGGCCTGAAGGCGGGCGAGCAGGTCGTCGTGCACAGTGAAAAGGAACTGCTGGCCGGCAGTCGCATCAAGGTGGTTGAATCACTTGCCGGGTCGCGCCCATGATCAACCTCGCCGGGCGCGACATTCTGCATTCGTGGGGACGCTTCGTGTTCACCGGCGTCGGCCTCGGTCTGCTGATCGGCGTCACGCTGTCGATGGCCGGCATCTATCGCGGCATGGTCGACGACGCCAAGGCGCTGCTCAGCAACAGCGGCGCCGACCTCTGGGTGGTGCAGAAGGACACGCTCGGCCCCTACGCCGAATCGTCCAGCCTGCACGACGATCTTTATCGCAGCATTCTCGGCATGCCCGGTGTGGCGCGCGCCGCGAACGTGACGTACCTCACCATGCAGGTAAGAGTGCACGCAAAAGCGGGCGAGTCCGACGTCCGTGCCATGGTCGTCGGTTTCGAGCCGGGGCAGCCGGGCGAGCCGGGTTATCTGGTCGCCGGCCGCCAGATCACGCGCAGCCACTACGAAGCGGTGGCCGACGTGAAGACCGGCTTCCAGCTCGGCGAGCGCATCCGCATTCGCCGCCACGATTACACCGTGGTCGGCCTGACCCGGCGCATGGTCTCCTCCGGTGGTGACCCGATGGTCTTCATCCCGCTCAAGGACGCGCAGGAAGCGCAGTTCCTGAAAGACAACGACGCGATTCTTAACGAACGCGCGCGCACGGCGGCCAACCCGGCGCTCAATCGCCCCGGCGTGCCCGGTTTGCTGGAGGCAATTCAGAACTCGCAGACCAGCAACCGCAACGTCAATGCCGTTCTCGTGCAGGTCCAGGAGGGCAGTGCGCCGGAAGCGGTGGCGGTCGAACTGCGCCGCTGGAAACATCTGCAGGCTTATACGCGGGAGCAGATGGAAGAGATTCTGATCGCCAAGCTGATCGCCACCTCGGCGAAGCAGATCGCCATGTTTCTCGTCATTCTGAGCGTCGTCAGTGCGGCGATTGTCGCCTTCATCATCTACACCATGACGCTCGGCAAGATTCGCGAGATTGCCGTGCTCAAGCTGATCGGCACGCGCAACCGGACGATTGCCGCGATGATCCTGCAGCAGGCGCTGGGGCTCGGGCTGATCGGTTTCGTCGTCGGTAAGACGGCGGCGACGCTGTGGGTGCCGATCTTTCCGAAATACGTTCTGCTCGAACCCGGTGACGCGCTGCGTGGTTTCGTCGCGGTCATGCTGATGTGCGCGCTGGCCAGCACACTGGCCATTCGCGCCGCCTTGCGCGTTGATCCGGCAACGGCGATTGGAGGCTGAGATGCGGGCTGAGATGCAGGCTGAAACGCAGCAAGGATTCGGCATCCACATCGAAGGTTTGCGCAAGCGCTACGGCGAGGGCGAGACGGCGGTTGATGCCTTGAAGGACGTGAATATGACCGTCGCACCGGGCGAGGTGGTCGGTCTCGTTGGCCCCTCCGGCTCGGGGAAAAGCACATTGCTCAAATGCCTGGGGGCCGTCATCGAGCCAAGCGGTGGCCGCATGAAACTCGGCGATGAACTGATCTACGACGATGCCTGGCGGATTTCCGACCTCACCGCCCTGCGTCGCGACCGGATCGGTTTCGTCTTTCAGGCGCCGTATCTGATTCCGTTTCTCGACGTCACCGACAACGTCGCCCTGCTGCCGATGCTCGCCGGACGAGCCAACGCTGCCGCGCGCCAACGTGCCGTCGAACTGCTCGCCGCGCTCGATGTAGGGCATCGCGCCAAGGCGCAGCCGTCGCAGCTCTCCGGCGGCGAGCAGCAGCGCGTGGCGATCGCCCGCGCGCTGGCCAACCAGCCACCGGTGATTCTCGCCGACGAACCGACCGCGCCGCTCGACACCGAGCGCGCCCTCGGCGTCATGCGCATCCTCAACGAGATGGCGCAGCAATACCGCACGGCGATCATCGTGGTGACACACGACGAGAAAATCATTCCGACTTTCAAGCGCATTTATCACATCCGCGATGGGCGCACCTACGAGGAAGCCGGCGAGGGGAGGGTGCTTTGACTTCCCGGCAGTGGCTTGCGATGGTCGCCGGCCTGCTGTTGCTCGCCATTCTTGCGACGTTCATGCTCAATCGCCTGATCCGCGCCAGCCTCGCCGCGCCGCGCGTGCGCGAAACCGGTGTGCCCAACGGTCTGCCCTGGCGCGCAGTGCGGATTCCCACGTTACGCGGCAAGACCCTGTTCGGGTGGTTCATTGCGGCGGGCGAAAATTCGCCGGCACTGGCCGTCGTGCACGGCTGGGGCGGCAATGCCGAAATGATGCTGCCGCTGGCCGGGCCGCTGCATGCGGCCGGCTATGCGCTGCTTTTGTTCGATGCGCGCAGCCACGGGTGTAGCGACGGCGACACCTTCGCCTCGCTGCCGCGCTTTGCCGAGGATCTAGGGCAGGCCGTTGACTGGTTGCAGAAACAGACCGCAGTGGATGCTGCGCGGGTTGGCGTCGTTGGTCATTCGGTGGGGGCGGGTGCCGCGCTGCTGCTGGCCTCCCGGCGGCACGATCTGGCTGCCGTGGTCAGCCTGGCTGCCTTCGCGCATCCGGCCGGCATCATGCGGCGCTGGCTTGAGCTGAAGCGGATTCCCTACTGGCCGCTCGGCGCCTACATTCTTTTCTACATCCAGCGCGTGATCGGCAAGCGTTTCGACGACATTGCCCCCGTCAACACCATTCGGGCGGTAAATTGCCCGGTGCTACTGGCGCACGGCACCGAGGATGGCACCGTGCCGGCCAGCGAAGCGCAGGAAATCTACGCCAATCGCCGCGACGAGCAGGTGCATTTGCTGCTGATGCCCGGCAGCCACGACGAATACGGCGAGATCGAGCGCCATATGGGAACGGTAATCGGCTTTCTCGACGCCACGATGCGCAATTTTAAACTTGGAAAAAAGCAGTTAACCACGGAGTTCACGGAGAACACGAAGTAAAAACAATGGATTGCGTGCTTGGTGGTATTCATCTGCCGAGCGTTCGCAACATCGCCTTTCCTCCGTGATCTCCGTGCTCTCCGTGGTTCCTGATGAATTGATCGGCCCGCGAAGTAGTGCCGTCCGCGCGCCGTCAATTGCTCAGGCTGCCGTCGCCGCGCAGCAGTGTCACCTCGATAAAATCCGACCCGATGCGGTTGTCCGGCGAGAAGCGGACACGGAAGCCGCCAAGGTCGGTGTCGACGGTTTCTAGCGACTTGAGCAGGGCCTCTGAACTGACCTCGCCCTTGATTTTTCG
The DNA here is from genome assembly GCA_044359525.1 of Rhodocyclaceae bacterium. Classification (GTDB taxonomy): domain Bacteria; phylum Pseudomonadota; class Gammaproteobacteria; order Burkholderiales; family Rhodocyclaceae; genus CAJBIL01. The sequence continues at coordinate 5,334 of JBIKLY010000093.1, forward strand.
CAGCCCCTCGACCAGCACCCGGGCACCGATGTATTCCTCGAAGCTGGTGTAGGACGGTTGCGCCTGCGGCGCGTATTTGCGCAAGGCGTCGCGATATTCCTGCACGATTTTCTGCGTGCCGCGGTGTGGCGACGGGACAACCTGGGTGATGCCGACGCCGCGTGCGAGCTTGTCGCCGGCGAGGTTGAACAGCTCCGGGCCATTGATCACTGAAATGCTGAATATCTGGGCACCCGGCTCGGTCTTGCGATATTCACGGACAAAAGCCGCCGCCGGTCGCAGCACGGCCACCATCACCACCGCCTGCGGCGAGGTCTTGCCGATGCTGGCCACTGCCGCGCTGACATCCTCGCTGCCTTTCTCGTAGCTGCCGCGCCCGACCAGGGTCAGCTTGCGTTTTGCCAGCGCAGTTTCGACGCCGGCCAACCCGGCCAGCCCGAAAGCATCGTTCTGGTAATAAACGGCAATGCGGCTGATGCCAACGCTGGTGAACTGCTCGATCATGCGTTCGGCCTCGTCGGCATAGCCGGCGCGGATGTGGAAGATATAAGGGTTGTACGGCTTGCGCAGCGGCTCGCCACCGGTATAGGGGGCGACCAGCGCAATCTTGCCGGTAGCCAGCACGCCCTGTTTGAGGAGTTCGGCAATATTGCCGGTGCCGGCGTAGCCGATCAGTCCGATTGCCTTGTCCTTGTCGATCAGTTCGCGGGTCAGGCGAACGGTTTCCTCGGTGCGGTAGCCGTCGTCCTTGACGATGTGGCGGATCTTGCGACCGGCCACCCCGCCCTGGGCGTTGACCTCGTCAAAGTGGATTTTTGCACCGAGCACCATCTCCTTGCCGGTACTGGCCAGGGTTCCGGACAACGGCGCCGACTGACCGATAATGATGTCGGCCGCCTTGGCGCCATAAATGCAGCTCAGAAGCAGTGCCATGCTGAAAGCACGAAGCAGACGATGTTGCATACCAACCTCTATGAAAATTTCAGGTTCTATAAAAGTTGGCGATTTTACACGCTCCGTGATCCGTACTGGCGTTGCTTGCTGCCGATCAGTTCAATTCCAGCAGCAGATCCTTGGCGTTGATCGTTTCCCCCGAGCGCACATGCAGCGCATGCACCGTCGCGTCGCGTTCGGCGGTGAGCATGGTTTCCATTTTCATCGCTTCGATCGAGAGCAGCGGGTCGCCTTTCTTCACTTTCTGGCCGGTTTTGATGGCGATGGTCACGACCATGCCGGGCATCGGTGCGCCGACGTGGTTGGCGTTGCCTTCCTCAGCTTTCGGCTTGCTGCGAACGGCGCCGAGGCCGGCTTTCGGCACGCGCACGGTGCGTGGCTGGCCGTTCAGTTCGAAGAAAACCTTGATCTTGCCTTCTTCGTCGACCGTGTCCGAGCGGCCGGTCTGGCGTACGACCAGCGTTTTGCCCTTGTCGATATCGACTGAGATTTCCTCACGGTCAAGCAGGCCGTAGAAGAAGGGCGAGGTCGGCAGCAGCGAGACGTCGCTGTACTCGCGGCGATGCTCGGCGTAATCCTTGAACACTTTCGGATACATCAGGTAGGAGGCGAGATCGGTGTCGGTGATGTGGCGGCCGACGGCGTGTGCGGCTTCGGCGCGCTTGGCTTCGAGGTCGACGTCCGGCAGGTGGTCGCCGGCGCGGCCCTGCATTGGTTTTTCACCGCGCAGTACCTTGTGTTCCAGTGCTTTCGGGAAGCCATCGGGCGGGAAGCCGAGTTCGCCCTTGAACAGCGAGATGACCGATTCGGGGAAGGCGATTTCGCGTTCCGGGTTGCTGACGTCTGATGGCTTGAGGTCGTTGGCGACCATGAACAGCGCCATGTCGCCGACGACCTTGGACGTTGGCGTCACCTTGACGATATCGCCAAAAAGCACGTTGACGTCGGCATAGGCCTTCGAGACTTCCGGCCAGCGGTGTTCGAGGCCCATGGCGCGGGCCTGCTCGCGCAGGTTGGTGTATTGGCCACCGGGCATTTCGTGGTTGTACACGTCCGAGGTGCCGGCGCGGATGTCGGCTTCGAAGGGCACGTAGCTGCGCCGCACGCCTTCCCAGTAGTGCGACATGGCCTGCATGGCGGCGAGGTCGACGCCGGGGTCGCGCTTCGATCCTTGCAGCGCAGCGGCGATCGAGCCGAGGTTGGGCTGCGAAGTGAGGCCGCTCATCGCGTCGAGCGCGCCGTCGACGGCGTCGCAGCCGGCATCAATGGCGGCGAGTACCGAAGCCGCCGAAATACCGCTGGTGTCGTGCGTGTGGAAGTGGATTGGCAGGCCGACCTCCTGCTTGAGGACGCGTACCAGCTCGTGCGCCGCGCGCGGCTTGCAGACGCCGGCCATGTCCTTGATGCCGAGGATGTGCGCGCCGGCTTTTTCCAGTTGTTTGGCCAGGCCGACGTAGTACTTGAGGTCGTACTTGGAACGCTTTGCATCGAACAGGTCGCCGGTGTAGCACAGCGTGCCTTCGCACAGCGCGCCGCTTTCGATTACGGCGTCCATCGCGACGCGCATGTTGTCGACCCAGTTCAGCGAGTCGAAGACGCGGAAAACGTCGACGCCGTTCTGCGCTGCCTGCTGCACGAAATAGCGCACGACGTTGTCGGAGTAATTGGTGTAGCCGACCGCATTGGAAGCGCGCAGCAGCATCTGGAAGAGGATGTTCGGCGTTGCTTCGCGCAGGCGGGCAAGGCGCTCCCACGGGTCTTCCTTGAGGAAGCGCAGCGCCACATCAAACGTCGCACCGCCCCAGCATTCCATCGAGAAAAGCTGCGGCAGCATGCGGGCGTAATGCGGCGCGACTTCGATCATGTCGCGCGAGCGCATGCGCGTGGCGAACAGCGACTGGTGCGCATCGCGCATCGTCGTGTCGGTGAGCAGCACCTGCGGCTGCGCCTTCATCCACTGCGAAAATTTGTCGGCGCCGAGTTCCTTGAGCAGATCGCGTGTGCCTTTGGGGATCGGTGCGCCGAGGTCGCACAGCGGCTTGATCGGCTGCGCCAGCGGCAGCTTGGGCAGAACGCGGCCCTTCATTTCCGGGTTGCCGTTGATCGCTACTTCGCCGAGGAACTTGAGCAGGCGCGTCGCGCGGTCGCGGCGTTTCTGGAAGTGATACAGCTCAGGCGTCGTGTCGATGAAGCGCGTCGTGCATTCACCCGAGCGGAACAGCGGATGCGCAATGACGTTTTCGAGGAACTGCAGATTGGTCGACAGGCCACGCACGCGGAACTCACGCAAGGCCCTATCCATGCGGGCTGCAGCCTCGTCGGGCGTGTGCCCCCAGGCGGTGACCTTGACCAGCAGCGAGTCGTAATAGGGCGTGATGACCGCGCCGGCATAAGCCGTACCGGCGTCGAGGCGGATGCCGAAACCGGCTGCGCTGCGATAGACGGCGATCTTGCCGTAGTCGGGCGTAAAGTTGTTTTCCGGGTCTTCGGTGGTGACACGGCATTGCAGGGCGTGGCCACGCAGCGCGATGTCCTTTTGCAGCGGGATGAACGAATCTTCCTCGCCGACGCGCGCGCCTTCGGTGACGCGGATCTGCGCCTTGACGATGTCGACGCCGGTGACCTGCTCGGTCACCGTGTGCTCGACCTGGATGCGCGGGTTGACCTCGATGAAGTAGTACTTGCCGGTGTCGACGTCATACAGGTATTCGACGGTGCCGGCGTGGCTGTAGCCCGATTCACGCGCCAGTCGCAGGGCGGAAGCGCACAGTTCCTGGCGCGTCGTTTCGTCCATGTAAGGTGCCGGCGCACGTTCGACGACCTTCTGGTTACGCCGTTGCACCGAGCAGTCGCGCTCGAACAAGTGCACGAGGTTGCCGTGCGTATCGCCGAGCACCTGCACTTCGACGTGGCGCGCGCGGCGCACCAGCTTTTCGAGATAAACCTCGTCGTTGCCGAAAGCGGCCAGCGCCTCGCGCTTGGCGAGCTCCATCATCGGCGCCAGATCGGCTTCGGTTTCAATGACGCGCATGCCGCGTCCGCCACCGCCCCAACTGGCCTTGAGCATCAGCGGGTAGCCAACCTCCAGGGCCATCTTCTTCGCCCCGGCGATGTCGTCGGGCAGGGCGCCGGTCGCCGGCACCACCGGCACGCCGGCCTTGACCGCCACGGCGCGCGCCGCGACCTTGTTGCCGAGCGTGCGCATCACATCGCCCTTCGGGCCGATGAAGGCGATGCCGGCTTTGACGCAGGCGTCGGCGAAATCGGGATTCTCCGAGAGGAAACCATAGCCGGGGTGGATCGCGTCGACGTCGGCTTCCTTGGCGATGCGGATGATGTCGTCGATATCGAGGTAGGCCTGAATCGGCTTCTTGCCGGCACCGACCAGATAGGATTCGTCGGCCTTGAAGCGGTGCAGCGCGAAACGATCCTCGTTGGAGAAAATGGCGACTGTGCGGATGCCCATTTCGGACGCGGCACGCAGCACGCGGATGGCGATTTCGCTGCGGTTGGCAACCAGCAGGCTCTTGATTTTCTTCATAATGATGGGCGGGAGTAAGAAAAGTAGGGGGTTTCAGGCAAGGTTGTAAGGTTGCCAGACAACTTTGGAAAAGGCAACCGGCAAACGGCCCATAAAAGCTCAGTTTGACATCTCCGGGCGAACTTGTGGGGAACTCGTGCAGGTACATGCAGGTCGGACCGATATTGGCTTGAGGAGCATGAAAATGACGGCACAGGAGCGACTGCACCTCACTTTGAATCGCTACGCGAGGCCGCTCAATGTGGCACTTGGTGAGCGCGATTTTTATACTCAGTCGCATTGTGCACGCGTCGTGACGATCAGTGAGGGATTGGGACGGGAATGCGGGTTCGCCAACGAAGAAATCGAAATGCTGAAAATCTGTGCTTCATTTCACGATATCGGGAAAATCGGCATACCTGATTCTGTTTTGCTGAAACCCGGGCGCTTTGATGATACAGAGTGGAAAATCATGCAAGCTCACCCGGAGATCGGCGAGCGGATCATACGTGCGATAGGCGTCGAAGGGGCCGACGTTGTGGCCGATGCAGTACGGCACCATCACGAGCATTTTGACGGTGGCGGCTATCCAGACCGGCTTTCCGGCGACGCTATTCCGATCTATGCGCGTGTGTTGTCGCTGGCCGACGGCTACGATGCCTTGCGCACCGTACGCACCTATCATCGGGAGCGTACGCACGCCGAGGTGATCGATATTCTGCGTGGCGAACAGGGTGGAAAATACGATCCCTGGCTGTTCGGCAAGTTTGTGCACATGCCGGCGCCCGAAAGCGTCAATTAGACGATCAGGTGCCGCCCGATTTCGTCAACATTTCTGGCGCCGCACAGCGCCATGCTGGTGTCGAATTCCTTCCGGATGATTTCAAGCGCGCTGTTGACGCCGGCTTCGCCCATGGCGCCGAGGCCAAAGTTGAAGGCGCGGCCGATCATCGTGCCTTTGGCGCCCATGGCCAGTGCCTTGAGCAGATCCTGCCCGCTGCGGATGCCGCCATCCATCCACACTTCGATCTGATTGCCGACCGCATCAACAATCGGCGGCAAGGCCTTGATCGACGACATTGCGCCATCGAGCTGGCGGCCACCGTGGTTGCTGACGACGATGGCGTCGGCGCCGGTGTTGGCGGCGATTTTCGCATCTTCGACATCGAGGATGCCTTTGAGAATCAGTTTGCCGCCCCATTGTTTCCTGATCCAGGCGACATCGTCCCAGTTGAGCGTCGGGTCGAACTGGGTTGATGCCCATTTCGAGATCGAGATTATTCCCTCGGCCCCCTTGACGTGGCCGACGACGTTGCCGAAAACCTTGCGTTTGGCGCCAAGCATGCGCAGTCCCCAGGCCGGCTTCATGGCCATGTCGAGCAGGTTGCCGAGCATGATTTTCGGCGGTACGGTCATGCCGTTTTTCAGGTCCTTGTGGCGCTGGCCGATGATCTGCAAGTCAAGCGTGAGAACCAGCGCCGAGCATTTTGCGGCTTTGGCGCGGGCGATCAGTCGCTTGATGAAGTCGCGGTCGCGCATCACGTAAAGCTGGAACCAGAATGGCTCCGGGCTGGCTTCGGCAACATCCTCGATCGAATTGATGCTCATCGTCGATAGGGTGAAGGGCACGCCGAATTTCGCTGCTGCACGCGCTGAGAGAATTTCGCCATCGGCCCATTGCATGCCGGTCAGGCCGACTGGGGCGAGGGCGACCGGCATGGTCACCGGCTGACCGATCATCGTCGAAGCGGTACTGCGTTGCTCGACGTTGACGGCAACGCGCTGGCGCAATTTGATTGCCGCAAGGTCGTCGCTGTTGGCGCGGTAGGTGCTCTCGGTATAGCTGCCCGAGTCCACGTAGTCATAAAAGGCGCGCGGGGCGTTTTTCTTGTGCAGCTGGCGCAGGTCTTCGATGCAGGTGATGACGGTCATGACGATTCCTTTTTCAACCTAAAAAAACGCAGTTACAAACTCTTTCAACACAGAGAGCACAGAGCCACAGAGGGCACAGAGAAAAAACCTTAACTCACCCGCTGGGTGAATCATCGTTTCAAGCCAACTCGCTGTATTCTCTGTGGTTTTCTCCGTGTTCTCAGTGTTAAATGCGGTTTTCAGGTTCACAGATCCTTCAGCTTCGGTCGCGGTGGGCGTGCGGCGATGTAGGCGCCCAGCGAGACGAAGACGAGACCGCTCATCAGCCAGCCGGTGAGCGGTTCGTCGAGCAGGGGCACGGCCAGTACACCGGCACTGACCGGTACCAGCGCAAGGAATGCAGCGGTTCGTTCCGGCCCGAGGCTGGCGACGGCACGCAGGAAGAAGATCATTGCCAGAATGGTTGCGCCGATGCCCTGAAACAGCCCTTGCATGATGATCATCGATAGTGGTGTCGCAGCCAGTTGCGAGGGTAGCCAGAGCGCGTAAATCGGCAGGTAGAGAATTGCCGAGCCGAGTGCGACGGCGCGCGTCAGCGTCCACGGCGAATAGCCCCAGCGTTTGGCGAGGACGCTGTAAAGCGCCCAGGCGATCGAAGAGAGCAGGAGTAGTGCGTCGCCGAGCAGCGTATCGTTTGACCAGTGCGTGAAGTAGGGCACGGCAGCGCAGAAAACACCAATGGCAATACAGGCCAGACCGAGGCTGCGGATGCGTGAGGGGCGCGTACCGGCGATCAGCCAGACGGCGGCGGTGATCAGGAAGGGTTGCATGCCCGATAAAAGGATGCCGCCGTGGGCGGCCGGTGCCAGTTTGAAACCGCTATAAACCAGTAGGCCGTAGATCAGACCGCCGGTCATGGCCAGTATCCAGAGCCGCCTGTCATGCCATTCGCCGTTGCGTAAAAAACTTGCGGACAGCGGCAGGAGAATCAGCGATGCCGTAATCAGGCGCAGTGCGAGTATGTCGTATGGGGTGAGCGAGCTCTTGCCGCCAAGGCGCGAAATGAGGACGAAACTGGTCCAGAT
>JBIKLY010000165.1:0-3481 GCA_044359525.1 Rhodocyclaceae bacterium
CCGGCACGGTGACACTGAGCGCCGACCGCGCCAGCGCCGTCGAGCAGGTGGCCGGGCACTACGCCGGCCTGTTCGGCACGGACGCCGCGCTCGATGGTCTGCGTGAACAGTATGCGATGCTGGCCAACGTGCTGCGCGACCCGCTGGATCGTCAGGCACTGACTGCGTTTTTCTTCTGGAGCGCCTGGTCTACCGCGACGGACCGCCCTGGCGAGGTCGATCTCAGCTACACCAGCAACTGGCCGCATGAGCCGCTGGTCGGCAACACACCAACGGCAAATACAGGTGTCTGGTCGATTGCCAGCGTCATTTTGATGCTCGGCGCGATCATCGCGATGATTTTCTTCCATGCAACGCAGAAGGAAGAAAGTGACCCGGTGCCTCCGAAGAACGATCCCCTATTCAGCCTGAAGGCGACACCGTCGATGCTGGCCACGCGGAAATACTTTTTCGTGGTGATTGCGCTGATTCTGGCGCAGGTCGGCATGGGCGTCATCACCGCACACTACGCGGTCGAGGGCACCAGCTTCTTCGGTTTCCCGCTTGGCCAGATTCTGCCCTTCACTGTCAGCCGCACCATCCACACGCAATTTGCCGTGCTATGGATCGCTACCGCGTGGCTGGCCACCGGCCTCTATATTGCGCCGGCAATCTCCGGCCATGAGCCGAAGTACCAGAAACTCGGCGTCAACGTGCTGTTCTATGCATTGCTCTTCATCGTCGCCGGCTCGACCGCGACCGGCTGGATCGGCACCCTGCAGGGCGCGGGCAACGAATTCGCGTTCTGGATCGGCAATCAGGGCCTGGAATTCACCAGCATGGGGCGCGTCTGGCAAATCCTGCTCTTCGTCGGCCTGCTTTTCTGGGTCACGCTGCTCGGCCGCGGCCTGTGGCCGGCACTGAAGACGCCGTCGGAAAGTCGCGGCCTGATCACCATGGTCTTTCTCTCGGCCATGTGTATCGGCGGCTTCTATGCCACCTCATTGACCTGGGGACCGCACACGCACTACTCGATGATCGAGTACTGGCGCTGGTGGCTGGTGCATCTGTGGGTCGAAGGCTTCTTTGAAGTGTTCGCCACCGCCGTTATCGCCCTGCTCTTCTCGCGCCTCGGCCTGATCCGTGCGGCAACCGCAAACAGTGCGATCGTTCTGGAAACCATCGTCTTCCTGTTCGGCGGCATCCTGGGCACGCTGCATCATCTGTACTTCACCGGGACGCCGACTTCGGTGATCGCCATCGGCGCCATGTTCTCGGCACTCGAAGTGGTCCCTATGGCGATGATCGGTGTTGAAGGCTATCGCAACTATCAGCGTTCGAAGTCGGCAGCCTGGGTAAACACCTACAAATGGCCAATCCTCTGTTTCATCGCAGTCGGCTTCTGGAACGTTGTCGGCGCGGGTCTGCTCGGCTTCTCGATCAACACGCCGATCGCGCTGTACTACATGCAGGGCATGAACATGACTGCTGCCCACGGCCACGCTGCGCTGTTCGGCGTCTATGGCATGCTCGGCATCGGCCTCATGCTGTTCTGCCTGCGCGGCCTGTTCCCCCATGCCACTTGGTCCGACAAGCTGCTTGGCTGGACGTTCTGGTCGCTCAATATCGGTCTGGCCATGATGGTCTTCATGTCGCTGGTACCCGCCGGAATTTATCAGGCATGGGCAAGCGTCACGCATGGCGTCTGGTTTGCGCGCTCACCGGAGTTTGTCCATTCGCATCTGATGGAACTCTTCGTCTGGTTGCGCATACCAGGTGATGTGGTCTTTGCCTTCGGCACACTGTTCCTCGCACTGTTCGCCTTCCGCCTGCTCGGTGTCCGCGCACCGGTCGCAGAGCGTACCGCGAGCAACGCCCTGAAGAGCGCCACACGCCGCAGCTAGACATTCTTGCCCTCCACGCGAAAGCGTGACTTTCTGGCCCGGCAGTCGCCGGGCCATTTTTTTGATGCGGGAAAAACCTTTCTCCTACGCCAGCACGGGTTATTCCCGGCCCCTCTCCACCAGGGCCACTATCCACGGCTCCAGCCGCTGTCCGTAGGCCACACTGGCCTCAAAAGGCGCGGTTTTGTTGGTTCGCACGTCATGTTTCAGCGCATGCTGGAAGCCCACCGGCACGTTGATCTGACTGATACTGAGCGCGGAAATATAGCCGGATAGCCTGTCCTGCTTGTCGTGGGTCACGACCTGCGGGCGCAGCTGGCCGCGGACAATCAGGTAATGCGCCTTATCCGGGTACTTCACGCGCAAGGCTTCGGCATTGAGGCCGACATCGACAGCAAAAAGACGGCTGTTTTCCCCCGCTTCGCTCTCGGCGTACTCCCTGGCACGCCGGGCACGGTTCTCGAACTCCTTGTTGCCGGGGTTAGCCACATGCAGCTTTTCTTCGGCGTCGGCTTTCTTGCGCGCGCGCTCAAGCGATTGTCTGTAAGCCACGCCGTCGAGTTCCAGCACCAACAGCACTTCCTTCGTCCGGTACTGCCTGTTTTTCCAGCGCGACGTGTGCCGGCCCTGCGAAACATCAAAACCAAGCGCTACCATCTTTGCTTCGTCCAGCCAGGGGGCCGTTCCGCCGTAGGACGCATACTCGTAGTAGCTGTCCTGCGTGTCATCCCCGGCATTGACGCGCCAGCGCAGATTGAGCTGAACGCCACTATTCTCCTTGCTGTTCGAGCGCCCGTAGGGCAGTTGTAGTTCGCGCTCGCTCAATTGCACGAGGCTTTCCGGCTCGCCGCCGCGATTCAGCGCGACGCCGGACAAGGCAATACCGTTGACGACGAGGATCAGGGCAAGCCCGGCGAACAAGGTATGGCGGCGAGACCAGGCGATCATGGCGCGTCTCCGCTGGAAACCGGTGCAGTGGCCGTACGCAAGCGTTTAAGGACCAACAGGATGAGCACGGCAACGAGGCCGACGACGAGGAAAAAGAGATATTTCGGCATGATCGCCCAGCACCAGTCGTAGAGCTTGGTGTAAAGAAAGATGACGAAGAAGGTGATGCCGGTATTGATCACATCCGGCCAGCCGCGTCGCGCACCGAGCCAGATGGCGCAGGCGCTGACGGCAAAACCGAAGACCTGATAGCTGCCTTCGATGAACTTGTAGTCAAAATCCAGATAACTGCCATCGCCCCAGTTCGAGAGCACCAGCACGGGCAGCAACAGCGCCAGCAGGCCAAACACGCGGTAGATCGGGGCGAAATCATCGAACGTCCGCGAGTATCTGCGGTGAAAAAACGACGGCAAGACGAAGAGCAGCAGCGCTGCCGGAAAAAAATTCTCAGGACGTTCGCCGAAGTGCAGCCAGTACATTCCGCCCCAGGCGCCGGTGCGCGCCGAAATATAGGCAATCACGCAGAGAATCCCCGCCGCCAGCAGCAAGCGCAGATCGCAGCTGTAGGCCAGGAGAAAAGCGAACATCGCCCAGGGAATGAGCGCCTTGTCGGACGGCGTAATGTTGAATATCTGCCCGAGCATGTAAAT
>JBIKLY010000094.1:0-12564 GCA_044359525.1 Rhodocyclaceae bacterium
CAATGTCAGCGGTCGCGACATCGCCAACATCGTACTGCAGGACCCGCTGATGGCCGTGCGCGTACTGGCCTACATCCAGCCCTTCCGTGGCAAGCACCTGCGTTCCGACATCACGACCATTGCCAGCGCCATCATGATGCTCGGCGTCGAGCCCTTCTTCAACAAGATCCAGAACCCGGTCACCATTGAATCGCTGCTCAAGGATGAGCCCCAGGCACTACTCGGCGTGCTGCAGGTCATCCGCCGCCTGCAACGGGCGACACGCTACGCGCACGACTGGGCCTTTGCGCGGCACGACGTTAACGTTGAGGAAGTCGCGCTTGCCGCGCTGCTGCATGATCTGACCGAAGTCCTGTTATGGTGTTTCGCGCCCAAGCTGGCGATCGAAATTCGCGCCATGCAGCAGGCCGACAAGACGCTGCGCAGCGCTGTGGCGCAGGAACGCGTTCTCGGCGTCACGCTGTTTGATATGCAACGGGCGCTTTGCCATGCCTGGCATCTGCCTGACTTGCTCAAGGCCCTGATGGACGACGAGCACGCCGAACAACCGCGCGTGCGAAACGTGGTACTGGCGGTCAATCTGGCACGCCACTCGGCCAACGGCTGGAACGATGCCGCGTTGCCCGACGACCTCAACGCGATCCAGAGACTGTTGCACGTCGACCGTGAAACCCTGATCACACGCCTGCACCTTCCGCCAGAGGCGCTTCCCCTGCTGGCAAATAGCCCACCGGAAAATTCCGGCGACGCCGGCGAAGTACCCGCTTCCCACGCGTAGTCTGCCCCCCGCTGCAGCCGGCCTGGCAACACTCGGTTATAGTGCGCCCTGATTTTCGCCATTCGATCGACCACCATGCCCCGCGCCCTGCTTTTCACCATCGTTTTCATCGAAGGATTCTGTTCGCTCGGCGCCGAAGTCATCGCGCTACGCCAGATCATCCCGCACATGGGCAGCTCGATTGTGGTTACCGCGCCGACCATCGGCTTTTTTCTACTCGCGCTGGCGCTCGGCTATCAGGCAGGAGCCAAGGTTACCGGTGACTACCTTGCCGTCGTCGCAAGAAACTTCCTGATCGCGGCAGCGCTCACCGGGGCCGGGCTGGCAGGGATCAGCGTCGATCTGATCTTCAGCGTATTCAACCCGCCGACGCTGGCCTACCTCATTTTCGTCGCCACCATACTTTGCCCGCTGGCTTGGTTGATGGGACAAACGGTGCCGATCCTGAGCAACCTCATGCAACACGCGCGCACCGGAGAAGCCAGCGGCTATGCGCTGTACTGGTCGACCCTCGGTTCATTCCTCAGCTCGATCTCGCTGTCACTACTGATCATGCAGTGGCTTGGCGTATCGGCCGCGGTTGCCATCTGCGCCTTGCTGCTGCTCCTTGGCTACGTGCTGCTCAGTGCGCGCAACGGGCGAACTGCACTTGCCGGGCTGGCGGTGATTCTATTGACGGCTACCTGCAACACCTGGCTTCGCCCGGTGATCGAAACCGCCTATGCCAACTACACGGTGATTCCGGTCAATCTTGAAGGCGCCATCAACCCACGCGCCTTCAAGAACAATAATTCGGTCGCCTCGCTGATCGACGAAAGCGAGCCGCCGCACTATGCACGCTATGTTCGTCACATCCGCAGCATCCTGCTCGACAGCCTCGGCTTCAATGAGCGGCAGATTCTCGTGCTCGGTGCCGGGGGCTTTACCCTGTCACATCGCGAACCGCGCAATCACTACACCTATGTCGACATCGACCCGGCAATCCGTGGCATTGCCGAAAAAAGATTTCTTGGTGAGGCTGCACTCGGCGACTTCATCGTCGACGACGCCCGGCGCTTCGTCGCACGCACCGAGCGCCGCTTTGCAGCAGCGGTGATCGACGTCTACAGCTCGCACACCGCCATCCCCGGACACCTCGTCACCCGCGAGTTCTGGCAGAGCACGCGCCGCGTACTGGAGCCGGATGGCGTGCTGATCGCCAATCTGATTCTCGATGGAAAACTGGCCACACCTTACGCACGCAATCTGCTGGCAACCATCGAAAGCGTCTATGGCCGCTGCGCAATCGAAGTCCTGCACAAGAACCAGCCCTTGAGCAATGTCGTGCTCACCTGCCACAACAGCAATCAAGCACAAACCAACAGTCTCTATGTCGATGAACGCAACAGTGCGGATTTCGACCTGCTGCGCTCACGCTGAGCAAAACCCCTTCGGAAAATATTCAATGCGCCCGCTGCTCACTCTTCTTACGCTTGCCGCTCTCACGCTGAATGGCTGTGCCACGGCGCCGCCGCCGGCACCAAAACCGGTCAAGATCGGTCTCGCGCTGGGCGGCGGTGCGGCGCGCGGCTTTGCCCACGTCGGCGTGATCAAGGCACTGGAAAACCAGGGGATTTTTGCCGACATCATCGTTGGCACCAGCGCCGGCGCGGTGGTTGGCGCACTCTATGCGTCCGGCAACAATGGTTTTGAATTGCAGAAACTGGCGCACAAGCTGGATGAGTCAAAAATCAGCGACTGGTCGATCCCCGATCGCGGCGTGCTGAAAGGCGAAGCGCTGCAGCAGTTCATCAACGATGCCGTTGCCCAGCGCCCGCTGGAAAACCTGAAAAAGCCTTTCGCCGCCGTCGCCACCGACCTGCAAAGTGGTGAAAGCATTGTCTTCCGCAGCGGCAATACCGGCATGGCCGTACGTGCCTCGGCCACCGTTCCCGGCGTCTTTCAACCGGTGACGATCAATGCCCGCGAGTATGTCGATGGTGGCCTGAGCAGCTTGATTCCGATACGTGCCGCGCGCCAGATGGGCGCTGATGTGGTGATCGCCGTCGACATCTCGGCACGCCCCACCGACAAGCAAATACGCGGCACGCTGGAAATCCTCCTGCAGACCGTGACGATCATGGGCCAGAGCCTCGCACGCTACGAACTCAAGGAAGCCGACGTGGTGATCCGGCCGCAGGTCGGCGGGGTCGGATCAACCGATTTTCAGGCGCGCCACGACGCAATTCTTGAAGGCGAAAAAGCCGCACAACAAGCCCTGCCGCAGATCAGGGAAGCGCTTAGAAAGGCCGGCCGGATCTGATCAGCGGCGGGTCTGGGCCGGCCGTATCACGATGGCAGGTCCGACATGAACTCATGCAGATTTGAATCACAGCTCGCGATGTGGCGCATGAAAATTGCCGACAACTCCTGCACGGCGTGGGCCATTGCAGCCGTGTCGTGTTTTCGCGTCTCCAGTTCATCGAGCCACTCAAGCATGCGCTCGTGATCATGAACATGCGTATCGTAATCCCGGTAGTCGTAGAGGCGCATCAACAACTCCTCCGAGAGAAAATGCGCACGGCTGTAATCGGCAAGCCGGAACAGCGTCTCGCCGGGGTCTTCGCCGCTGGCAACCGCAGCAGAAAGTGCCTGCATCAGCCGGATTTGCACCTGATGCTCACGGCTGACACCGCTTTTGTCGGCCACCACGGAATGAAGCTCGCTCATGTTCATCTCCCTGTAAATATTTTCGGCTTAATGCGCATCAGAGGTCATCAAGCAGCCGGAGTTCCTTCCAGCGCCTCCCAGCGTTCCAGCAAGACCAGCAACTCATCGTCAATTTCGCTCAGTCGCTTTGACAGACGCGACGCATCGGCGGACTCCGACTGATAGAACGCCGGATCGGCCAGCCGGGCAAGCAGCGTTTTCTGTTCGGCTTCGAGCGCTGCGATACGCCCGGGCAGCGCTTCGAGCTCACGCGCATCCTTGAAATTAAGCTTGCCGGCAGCGCCGGACTTTGCCTTGGCGGTTTTGGCGGCTTGGGCCATTTCGGCCTCATTGCGCTTCGCCGCACTTGCCTGCGCTGCTTCCTCCTTGCGCCGTCCGGCCTGATAGTCGGCCCAGTCCTGATAGCCACCGGCGTACTCGCGCCACACACCGTCGCCCTCTGAGGCGATGGTCTGCGTCACGACGTTATCGATGAAGGCCCGGTCATGGCTGACCAGGAACAGCGTGCCCTTGTATTCCTGCAGCAATTCTTCGAGCAGTTCGAGCGTTTCGATGTCGAGGTCATTGGTCGGCTCGTCGAGCACCAGCACATTGGCCGGGCGCGCAAACAGGCGGGCCAGCAACAGCCGGTTACGCTCGCCGCCGGACAGCGACTTGACCGGTGAACGCGCGCGCTGCGGCGCGAAAAGAAAATCGCCGAGGTAGGTGATCACGTGCTTTCTCTGATCGCCGATCTGGACAAAATCGGAGCCTGGTGAAATCACATCAACCAGCGCCGCCTCTTCATCGAGCTGCGTGCGGAACTGATCGAAATAAGCGACCTCAACCTTGGTGCCGAGACGCACAACCCCTTCGTCGGCCGCCAGCTCGCCGAGGATCAGGCGGAGCAACGTTGTCTTGCCGGCACCGTTCGGACCGATCAGACCGATCTTGTCGCCGCGCTGCAGGCGACACGAGAAATCGCGCACGACTGTTTTCGTTTGCGCACCCTCACCAAAGCGCTTGCTCGCATGCTCAAGCTCGGCCACCAGCTTGCCACTCTTGTCGCCGGCATCGAGTGCCAGCTCGACCTTGCCCTGCCGCTCGCGGCGTGCCGCACGGTCACGGCGCAATTGTTCAAGGCGCAACACACGGCCTTCGTTGCGCGTACGCCGGGCTTTAACGCCCTGCCTGATCCACACCTCTTCCTGCGCCAGCACCTTGTCGAACTTGGCGTTGGCAATCGCCTCGTCGTGCAGCATCGCCTCCTTGCGCACCAGATATTCGCTGAAACTGCCGGGACACGACATCAGCTTGCCGCGATCAAGCTCGACGATACGTGTTGCCACGCGATCAAGGAAACACCGGTCGTGGGTAATGAACAGCAGCGTCGTTCCCGACGAGATCAGCAGCTCTTCCAGCCACTCGATCGCAGCAATATCGAGGTGGTTGGTCGGCTCATCGAGGAGCAGCAGCTCAGGCGAAATCGCCAGCGCCTGCGCCAGTGCGAGGCGTTTTTTCTGCCCGCCGGAAAGGCTGCCGACACGGGCATCGGGGTCGAGCGAAAAACGCTGAATGACTTTTTCAGCCTGCGCTTCAAACGACCACGCATCGCGTGCCTCAAGCTGCGTTTGCAGATCGTGCATACGTTCGAGCAAGACTTCATGATCGGCATCCGGCTCGCCCATTGCGTGCGACACCGCGTGATATTCGGCAAGCAAACCGGAGAGTTCGCCCATGCCGGAAACGACGGCTTCGAAAACGCTCTGCTCAGGATCAAACGGCGGCTCCTGCGAAACATAACCCATGCGGATACCCGGCTGGCGCCAGACGCCGCCATCGTCGAGCGGCCCCTGCCCGGCCAGCGCGCGCAGCAGCGACGACTTGCCGGTACCGTTGCGGCCGATCAGGGCGACACGCTCGCCGGGGTCAAGCTGGAAGTCTGCGTGGTCAAGAAGCGGCACGTGGCCGAAAGCGAGTGAAGCGTTGGAGAGAACCAGGTGCGCCATGAAGAGCTGTCATTTCCGGAGAATAAAAAGAATGCGTGAGGTCGGCGCCGCCCCCGGCAGAGGGCTTTGAAACATCCACCGTGGCTCGACCTTGAGGCAGGTCCGCAATTTTACCCTGTTGATCGATCCGGAAGGGGTAACAGCAAACAACACGCCCCCTGAGTACCCTTGAAATTCAGCCCTTCAACACCCGCTGATAAAACAACGCGGCCGCCAGCCACGCCAGCAAACCGGCAAAGGAAAAAGCTGCGACGGCGTCGAACTGCTGCCAAACCGTCCCGAACAACAAGCCGGCGGGTATCGCAGCAAGCCCCAGCACCATGTTGTACCAGCCAAAACTGGTGCCGCGCTGCGACGCCCCAGCGGCTTCGTTAGCGTTATCACGCCGCAGTTCACTCAACTCGCCGACCAGTGCGCGCTCCGCGCCTTCACCCAGCCCGGCAAACACCCCATAGACCAGCGCAGCGACCCACAGCATCGACGGTGACTGCACGCAGGCCAGCAACAAAAAACTCGCGCCATGCAAAACCCAATGAACCAGAACCAGACGTCGATGCCCGAACCGATCCGACCAGCGCCCCCCGAACCACGCCGCCAGCGCCTTGGCCAGACTCATCGCCGCCCATAGCAGGAGAAGCAGCGGAATCGTCATCTGCAACTCGTGGCCGCGCAACACAACAAAGGTTTCTGACGCACGCGCCAGCGTGAATAATCCCAGTATCAGCAGATAAGGGCGCAAATGCGGCGACACCTGACGCCAGGAGAGCGGCGACAAGACTGCTGGCAAAGTCGGCACCTGCGCAGGCGCTGCCGCCGGCACATCGCGCACAAAAAATGCCACCAGCGCGACACCAACCAGTCCGGGCACGGCTGAAAACAGGATCATCTGCGCCAGCGTCAACGGCGTCCACGTCAAACAGGCCGCGGCCAGCAGCGCGCCGGCCATCGCGCCACCGTTATCGAGCGCCCGGTGAAACCCGTAGGCCCGGCCGCGCATGCCGGCCGGCGTCGCATCGCCGACCAGCGCATCACGCGGCGCCGTGCGCAAACCCTTGCCAACACGATCAAGACTGCGCAGCCCGGCAACCATGCCCCAGCTCGTTGCCAGCCCCATCAGTGGGCGTACGATATTCGACAAAAAATAACCACCAAAGACAAAAGGCTTGCGCCGCCCACCCCACAGATCGGAGCGCCGGCCCGACCACAGTTTGAACCACGCAGCAATCGCCTCGGCCAGCCCCTCAATCGCCCCCAGCGCCAACGGCCCGGCACCCAGCACGGCAGCCAGCAAAATCGGAATCAGCGGCGTCACCATCTCGGAAGCAAGGTCATTGAAAAAACTTACCAGACCGAGAACGACAACGACGCGCGGCAAGGACTGCTTTGGCATAGGGAAATCTCTGGAAATTCCGCACCGGATTGGCGGTATCGCAAGTCAGCGGCTACAATACGCGCCCAGCCCCTCGTAGCACAATGGATAGTGCACATGCCTCCTAAGCGTGGGATACAGGTTCGATTCCTGTCGAGGGGACTTTTGGAACTCCCAGAGATGATAAAGTCTGCTTACGTCATCTAAAACTGAACCATGAATCCGCAACTCACCATTCCGCAGGCCGCCCTTCGCGATTTCTGCCGCACCCATGCAGTGCGGGAGTTGTCTGTGTTCGGCTCGGCCGTGCGCGACGACTTCGGCCCCGACAGCGATGTTGATGTACTGATCGATCTCGCGCCCGGCGCACGCATCGGACTGGTGGCCTTGCAACGCATGCGTGACGAACTGGCAGCCCTGTTCGGACGCCCGGTAGATCTGCTCACCAAGAATGGCATCAACCGCCACATCCGCGACGACATCCTGAAACAGGCCGAAGTCATTCATGCGGACTGACGTACTGTACCTGGCCGACATCGGCGATGCCATCGACGCGATTGAACGCTTTACGGCAAATATCGATGAAGCACGATTCCTCTCCGACGAACTGATCCAAAGCGCCGTACTGCAGTAACTTTCTGTCATCGGCGAAGCTGCGGCACGCCTTTCCGAAGCGACGCGCGACGCATTGCCCGGTATTTCCTGGAAGGAAATCATCGGCTTTCGCAACATTGCAGTGCATGCATATTTTTCGGTGGATTGGGGCATCGTATTCGTCATGGTGACCGACGACCTACCTACCCTGAAGCAGGGCATCGCCAGCGCGTTGCGCTGAAAATCTTCAGCGCAACCAAGAACGCCCTTGAGCAAAAATTCTGCTCAAGTATTTATACTTGAGACTTGAGCGCAGACGAATTGACCTCGCCTGCAAAGCTGCGGATACTGGTCCCAGCCCAGTTATACTTCGACCAGTCGTTTCGCCAGCCGCCCATCACGAAACCCAGTCTCATGCCCAGCGCACTTGATTCTCGAGCGATCTTCGAATCCGTCTCCGACGCGATCATCGTCTGTTCGGAAACCGGACATGCCATCGATTGCAACGCCGCGGCATTGGCACTGCTCCGCTGCACCCGCGAGCAGCTTATCGGCAGCACGCCGCTCGACTGGTCGCCGGAAACGCAGCCTGACGGCCGCCGCAGCGATACGGCAGCCGCAGAAGTCTTCGCGCGTGCCCTGCTCGGCGAAGTTGTGCACTTTGACTGGATCAACGTCTGCCACGATGGCACGGCAATCGAGGTGCAGGCCACCGTCTCGTTGATCCGGTCGGTTGAAAGCAAAACATTCGTCGTCATCAGTCGCGACGCATCGGCCATAAAAACGGCTGAACGACAGCTGGCAAAATCGGAAGATCGCTTTCGTACGCTGTTTGAAAATGCGCCGCTGGCCTACCAGTCGCTTGATATGGCGGCCAACATTCTTGCCGTCAATGACGCCTGGCTGAAGCTCCTTGGCGGCGTCCGGCGTGAAGACGTCATCGGACAGTCGATCACCCGTTTTCTGGAAGAAAAATCGTTACCGACCCTGGCGGAGAACTTTCCTGCATTCATCAAACGGGGACACATCGAAGGGCCTGTTTTTGATCTGCACCGCGCCGATGGCCAAGCACGCACTGTCACAATCAACGGGCGGATTGGCTATGACGCGGAAGGGAACGCCCTCTGCACGCACTGCATACTGACCGACATCACCGAGCGCACGCGCATTGAAATGGCGTTGCGGGAAAGCGAGGCCACGTTCCGGAAGCTGTTTGAGGACTCCTCCGACCCCATCCTCCTGATCGACAACACAGACGTCTTCGTCGAATGCAACCAGTCGGCGCTTGATCTGCTCAAGATGAGCCGCGAGCAATTTCTTCTCCTGCCACCGGACAGAATTTCGCCAGAGTTTCAGCCCGACGGACGGCGCTCGGCAGAGGCCGCGCCGGAGATGATCGCACTGGCCTACCGCAAGGGCTTGCATCGCTTCGACTGGACCTGCATCAACGCCGAGGGCGGTGAGTTCATCGTCGAAGTCTCTCTCATGCCCATTGCCATCAAGGGGCAGACCATGCTCCACACGACCTGGCGCGACATCACTGAACGCAAGGCGTCGGCCGACAAGATCGAACGTCTGGCTTTCTACGACCCGCTCACCGACCTGCCCAACCGGCGACTCGTCCTCGACCGGCTTGAACAGGCCTTATCCGCCAGCAGCCGCCACCACCGGTATGGCGCCTTGTTGCTGCTCGACATGGATGATTTCAAGACGCTCAACGATACGCTGGGACATGACATTGGCGACCAGTTCCTGGTTGAGGTGGCACGCCGCCTTCAAGCCTCGGTGCGCGAAGGCGATACGGTAGCGCGTCACGGCGGCGACGAATTTGTCGTAATCCTAGAGGATCTCAACGAGAATGCACTCGCCGCCATGCAGGCAGAGAGCGTTGCCGTGAAAATTCTGCGCGCCGTCAGTCAGCCTTACCTGCTTGATCTGGCGGCTTGCGAAGGATTGAAAAATACGCGCAATTATCATTGCACGTCGAGCATCGGCATCACCCTGTTTCAAGGCAACGCCATCTCGGTAGACGAGTTGATGAAGCGCGCGGATACCGCCATGTACCAGGCCAAAGCCGCAGGTCGCAACGCGCTGCGTTTTTTCGACCCGGAGATGCAGGCCGTTGTCACCGCCCGCGCCGCCCTCGATCATGACCTGCGCGAGGCCATGCGCGAGGATCAGTTCTGTCTCTACTACCAACCCCAAGTGGATAGCGCCGGCAAGCGCACGGGCGCCGAGGCCTTGTTGCGCTGGCAGCACCCCCGGCGCGGCATGGTGCCTCCCGGCGAGTTCATTCCGCAGGCCGAGGCAACGGGGCTGATCATCCCCCTGGGCGACTGGGTGCTTGAAACCGCCTGCGCCCAACTGGTCGCGTGGAGCAAGCAGCCGGACATGTCGCATCTCACCGTGGCGGTCAATGTCAGCGCCCGCCAGTTCCGCCATGCCGATTTCGTCGATCATGTGCTGACGATCATCAGCAGCACCGGCGCCAACCCGAAAAAGCTCAAACTGGAACTGACCGAAAGCCTGCTGCTGGAAAATGTGGAAGAGGTGATCGCCAAAATGAGCGCGCTGAAAGCCGAAGGCATCGGCTTCTCGCTGGACGATTTCGGCACGGGCTACTCTTCCCTGTCTTACCTGAAACGCCTGCCGCTCGACCAGCTTAAGATTGACGGCGCCTTCGTCAGGGATGTGCTGACTGACCCGAACGACGCCGCCATTGCCCGAACCATCGTGGCGCTGGCGCAAAGCATGGGGCTATCGGTGATTGCCGAG
The DNA here is from genome assembly GCA_044359525.1 of Rhodocyclaceae bacterium. Classification (GTDB taxonomy): domain Bacteria; phylum Pseudomonadota; class Gammaproteobacteria; order Burkholderiales; family Rhodocyclaceae; genus CAJBIL01. The sequence continues at coordinate 10,214 of JBIKLY010000094.1, forward strand.
TGCGTGGAAACGCAGGCCCAGCGTGAGTTTCTGGCGGCCAATGGCTGCACGGCTTTCCAGGGCTATCTGTTCGGCCGGCCAATGCCGATCGAGGATTTTTAGCGGGAGCTCAAAAACAGTCACCCCTCGATGCAACGCTGGCCGTTCTGCTTGCTGTAGATTGCCGCGGGTTGTCGCAGATTGTCACGGATTAGCGACAGAAAAAATGCTGGCGAGATTTTCCTGCTTACCCGGCGCTCACGCTGACCAGAGCGGTGGCTCGTCCATCAGCGCAATCTGCTCGCGCAACTCCAGAATGCGATCCTGCCAGTAACGCTGCGTATTGAACCACGGAAAAGTCAGCGGGAAGGCCGGGTCGTCCCAGCGCCGCGCCAGCCAGCCGGCGTAGTGGATCAGGCGCAGCGTACGCAGCGCTTCAACCAGATGCAGTTCACGCGTATCGAATTCCTGAAAATCTTCGTAACCGGCCAGCACATCGGCCAGTTGCCGCACCTGATCGGCGCGCTCGCCGGAGAGCAGCATCCACAGATCCTGCACCGCCGGCCCCATGCGCGCATCGTCGAAATCAACAAAGTGCGGCCCGCGTTGCTCGCCTTCCGTCCACAGCACATTGCCGATGTGGCAATCGCCATGCAGGCGAATCAGCGCGGACGATCCGGCCCGATCGTAGCAGCGCTGCACGCCGTCGAGCGCCTGCGCGACGACGCCGAAATAGACGTCGGCCAGTTCGGGCGGCAGAAAATTATTGTGCAGCAGAAAATCGCGCGGTTCTTCGCCGAAAGTCTGGATATTGAGCGCCGGCCGCTCGGTAAAGGGCTTGAGCGCGCCGACCGCGTGAATCCGCCCGATGAAGCGCCCCATCCATTCGAGAATCTGCTCACCGTCGAACTCGGGGGCCCGCCCACTCTGCCGGGGGAAAACGGCAAAGCGCAGGTCTTCGTCCTTGTGCAGCGTGCGTCCGTCGATGGCCAACGGCGCGACGACCGGCAACTCGCGCTCCAGCAGCTCGGCGACGAAGGCATGCTCTTCAAGAATCGCCGCATCCGACCAGCGCCCCGAGCGATAAAACTTGACGACCAGCGGCGCGCCCTCCGCCATGAACACCTGATAGACGCGGTTCTCGTAACTGTTGAGCGCCAACAGCCGGCCATCGGGATGCAGTCCGATGCGCTCAAGCGCGCCGAGCATCGAATCGGGCGTCAGCGAGGCAAATGGCGTAAGGGTCAGATCCATGGCAATCACCAGAAAACACACAACTTGTGCACCGCAGCAGGATACACCGTAACGGGGCAAGTCGCTGCTGTAGCACGAAGCAATCGCATTTATAAACCTTAAACCCAACGCAGAGGCGCAGAGGCACAGAGGAAACGCAGAGAAAAGAAAAATAAGGGCAAGAATTTGATTTTCTCTGCGTAATCTCTGCGCCTCTGCGCCTCTGCGTTGGGTTTTGGAGCCAAATGCCATTGCCTTGTGCTGCAGCAGACTAAAATGTCGCCGCAACCCGTGACGCGTTAAGATTCGCCACCCTATCGTTTCCCACCGAAAAGTATCTCATGGCAAAAAACACCATCCTGGTCAGCGAAGAAGCCGGCGTGCGCTTCCTGCACTTCAGTTCCGACTGGATACAGGGGGCCATGCGCGTTCGCCGGCCCAACGCGCTGGAACTCGACTACACGCGGGAGATGATGGCCGGGCTGCTGTTCCGTGCCGCCCCATGGCCGCGCACGGCGCTGCTGATCGGCCTGGGCGCAGGCTCGCTGGTCAAGTTCATTTACCACCATCTGCCAAAAACAAAAATCACGGTGCTTGAAATCGACCCGCAGGTCGAAATCGTCGCGCGCCTGCACTTCAAGCTGCCGGACGATCCGGCGCGGCTGCGTGTCGTCATCGGAGACGGCGCCGAATACATGCTCGCTGACGGCAAGGAGTTTGACTACATTCTGGTCGACGGCTTCGACAAGAACGCCAACGCCGGCGTCCTCGACACCCTGCCGTTCTACCAGGCCTGTCGCGCAAGATTGAGCAGCAACGGCCTGCTCGCCGTCAATCTGCTCGGCCACAAACAGGGTTACCAGGCCAGCGCCGCGCGCATCGACAAGGCTTTTGACGGCCGCTCGCTGGTCTTCCCCTCGTGCAACAGCGGCAACACCATTGCCTTCGCCACCGCCAGTGAAAAAGTCGATGTCGAACTCGACGAGTTGCGCAGCCGGGCCGAGCACCTGAAACGCGAAACCAGCCTCAACTTGCTGCCCACCCTGACACGCATCAAACAGGCCGCGCTGATGCCGCTGGGCCGCCTGGAAATCTGAAGGAAGCACTGCAAAATACTGCTTGATATATGGCCCGGGTGT
>JBIKLY010000095.1:0-12008 GCA_044359525.1 Rhodocyclaceae bacterium
CGCAGTGGCAACGCTGAGAACACCAGTTTTTCTCTGCGTGGCTTTTCTCCGCGCCTCTGCGCCTCTGCGGTGAGGTTTTTGAAGATCTGCTGAAGAGTTGTGAAGTGTTGAGTCATAAGAAACTAAGCTGCGTGTGGCAGGCGTTTGCCGGCGTCGCTCAGTACTTCTTCGATGCGCGCCAGGCCCCACGCCAGTTCGTCTTGCGTGATGGTCAGCGGCGGTGCGAGGCGCAGAACGGTGCCGTGCGTGTCCTTGGTCAGTACGCCGCGTGCCGCCATTGCTTCGGCCAGCAGGTGCGCGTCGGCGCGGGTCGGGTCGAGTTCGATGCCGGCGAACAGGCCGCGTCCGCGTACGGCGTGAATCAGCGGGTGACGCCTGGCGAGTTCGTTCAGTTGCGCCAGCAGCCAGCCACCAAGCTCTGCCGAATGGGCCACCAGATTCTCGTCGATCAGCAGATCAAGCGCTTCCAGCCCGACCGCTGCCGCCAGTGCATTGCCACCAAACGTCGAGCCGTGATCGCCGGGGTGAAAAACCTGCATCACGCATTCGTCGGCGAGGAAGGCCGACACCGGCAGCAGCCCGCCACCCAGCGCTTTGCCAAGAATGACGCCGTCCGGGCGAATGCCGTCATGTTGCGAGGCGAGCAGCCAGCCGGTGCGGCCGAGGCCGGTCTGCACTTCGTCGGCAATCAGCAGCACATTGTGGCGCCGGCAGATTTCGGCGCAGGCTGCGAGGTAGCCGGCCGGCGGCAGGATGATGCCGCCTTCGCCCTGGATCGGCTCGACGAGAAAGGCCGCCGTATGCGGCGTGATCGCCGCTTCCAGCGCTGCGGCGTCGCCGTAGGGGACGCACTTGAGCCCGGGCGGGAAGGGGCCGAAGCCGTCGCGGTATTGCGCTTCGGTCGACAGGCCGGTGATGGCGATCGAACGTCCGTGGAAGTTGCCTTTACAGGCGATGATTTCGGCCTGTCCGTCAGGAATCCCCTTGATCTTGTGCCCCCACTTGCGCGCCGCCTTGAGCGCCGTCTCGACCGCTTCCAGCCCGGTGTTGACCGGCAGCGCGCGCTCAAAGCCGGTGAGCGTCGTCAGGCGTTTGAGAAAAATCGGCAGGCGGTCGTTGAAGTAGGCGCGCGAAGTGACCGCCAGGCGGTTGGCCTGGCCGACCAGCGCGGCCACCAGGCGCGGGTGGCTGTGCCCGAAGCTGACTGCCGAATAGGCCGACATCAGGTCGAGGTAGCGCGCCCCGTTGCGGTCGGTCAGCCAGCAACCATGGCCTTCGGCGAGGACGACCGGCAATGGCGCATAGTTGCGCGCGCCAAAGCTTGCTTCCCAGTGTCGCAGTTCGTCGGTGTCCGGCGTGCAGGCGCTTTCCAGCAGGTCGATGGCCTGCCGCGCGGTGATGCCGAGCGGGTCGCGATGCGGGCAGTATTCGGCGATTTCGAAGGCGATGCACTGACGGTTGCGCAGCACGCCGGCCAGCGCCAGACGCAATTCGCCACCCTTCAGTCCACCGGCAACGGGGGTCGTTACGCCGGGGGCGAGCAGCGGGTCGATGGCGTCGAGATCCAGGCTGATGCCGTAGGGGAGTCCGTTGGCGCCGGCGATGGTCAGTGCCTCGGCGACGATGGCCGGCAGGCCGCGTGCTTCGATCGCCGTCATGTCGAATACGGTGACGCCCAAGGTCTGGAGCAGGGAAGCCTCGTCGGCCTCGAAGCTGTGCGCACCGACAACCACGACGCGACGCGGATCAAGCGGCGGGCCGTCAATGCCGATCATTTCCGGCGCGCCCCGGCCGAGCAGTGCGGCCAGCGGCATGCCGTGCGGGTTGCCCGACGGGCTGTTGTCCGGCGTGTGGGCGTCGAGGTGGGCGTCGATCCAGATCAGGCCGGACGCGGCGCCAAGCGCCCGACCGACGCCGCGCCAGGTGCCGGCGGCGATTGCGTGATCGCCGCCGATAATGACCGGCACCTCGCCACTGCCCAAGGTCGCCGCCACTTCATCGGCTACCTCTCTGAGCAGCATGGCGAGCGCCGTCAGGCGTGGCCCGTCCGGCGCTTCGATGGTCATGCCCCACACCGGTTCAAGGCCGGCACGTTGCACCGCAGCAATGATGCCCATGGTGTGCAGGGCTTGCGGCCCGCTGTCGGCGCCACTATCCGGACCATCGCCGCCCGGCGCGCCCAGTTTGCTGGCGACGCCGATGAGGCGAAGCATCGGGTTCAGTGCAATCACCTTGTCCATTGCGCACCTCCTTCGCAAAAACGACCGGGCTACAACTTCGACTGGCAGCGGGCGTTTTCGTTCTGCCCGTTTGTGCTTACTTCCCCGGAATGAAGCCATGCCGCATGGTGTTCTCGGAAACACAGCGGCTCCACAAAAACTGTTTCAGATAATCTGCACCGCCGGCCTGCACGCCGGTTCCCGACAGCGCGACGCCGCCGAAAGGTTGCACGCCGACCCGCGCGCCGGTGATCTTGCGATTCAGGTAAAGATTGCCAACCGGGAAAGCAAGCCGCGCGCGGTCGAGATGCGCCGGCAGGCGGGAGTAGAGGCCGCCGGTCAGTGCGTAGTCGCTGTCCTTGGCCCAGGCCAGCGCCGTTTCGAAATCCGGCGCCTTGAGTACGGCCAGCACCGGGCCGAAAACTTCTTCACGGGCCAGCCGGTGTTCCGGCCGGATGCCGGTAATGAGGGTCGGCGGCACGTACCAGCCGCCCTGGTCGTCGTCCGGCAGTTTTCCCTGCCATGCCAGATTCCCTTCGCTGGCGCCGATGGCGATGTAGGCGAGCGCCTTCTGCTGCGCCGCCTGCGTGATCAGCGGCCCGTGGCTGCAGGCCGGATCTTCCGGCGGCCCCCAGGACAGTGTATCGGCAGCGCCGGTCAGGCGTTCGAGCAGCGCATCGTGTATTTCGCCGACGGCGATGACGCGCGAGCAGGCCGAGCATTTTTGCCCCTGGTAACCGAAGGCCGAAGCGACGATGCCGGCAACCGCCTCGTCGAGGTCGGCGTCGCTATCGACGATGATCGCGTTCTTGCCGCCCATTTCGCAGACCACCTGTTTGACGTGGGTTTGCCCGCTTGCCGGCGTGTGGGCGCTGCGCAGGATGTCGAGGCCCACGGCGCGCGAGCCGGTGAAGGCGATGATGTGCGTTTGCCGATGGGCTACCAATTGCGCGCCGACTTCAGCGCCGCCAGAGAGCAACCGGCAGACCTCGGGTGGCAGGCCGGCGGTGCGCAGCAAACGGAGGAATTCGTGGGCGATCAGCAAGGCCGGTAGCGCCGGCTTCATCACCACCGTGTTGCCGGCGACCAGCGCCGCCGAAGTCATCCCGGCGAGGATGGCGAGCGGGAAATTCCACGGCGCGATGAGCACCGCGACACCGCGCGGGGCGTAGGCGATGCGGTTGTCTTCGCCGGGGAAGGCTGTGCTTGCCTGCCAGCCATCGAGCGCCGCCATCTGTCCGGCGTAGTAGCGCAGGAAGTCGACCGCTTCGGCCACGTCGGCGTCGGCTTCGCGCCAGCTCTTGCCGGTTTCAAGAATTTCCAGTGCGGCCAGCGCGTGCCGTTCGGCAACGATCAGCCCGGCAGCGCGGCGGAGGATGGCGCAGCGTTCTGCCACCGATGTCGCGGCCCAGCGCGGGAAGGCGTCGGCGGCCTGTGTTACGGCGCTATCCGCATGTTCAACGCCAGCCAGTTCAACCGCGCCAAGCACTTCAGCCGGCTGCGCCGGATTGCACGTGAGCTGTACGCCGACCGGCGGCAGCGCACGGCCGGGCAGATCAAGCGCATGGCGGCGTGGCAGCGAGGTGCGAACCTTCTCCAGCGCCTTGTGCAGCGCACTCGCTTCATCGGCGCGAGAAAAGTCGAGCAGTGGCAGGTTGCTGAAAGTTTCGTCTGTTGCGCTTGTTGCGGCGACGGGTTCGGGTGGCATCGGAGCCTCCAGCAAGGATTCAAATTCGGCGCCCTCGAAGTAAGCGCGGCGCAGGATCGACGTTGAAGCGGTGTTTTCCAGCAGACGCCGGATCAGGTAGGCGATGCCGGTTTCCGGGTCGCCGACCGGCACGTAGATGCGCACCGCGACGCCCTCGGCGGCCAGTGCATCGCGCAGCGGTTCGGCCATGCCGAGCAGCATCTGCACCTCCCAGCGGGCGGGCGGCAGATCAAGGCGTCGTGCGTGGGCGAGCGCCACCGACAGACTGCGCAGGTTGTGCCCGGCGATGGCCGGATGCAGGCTGTCGCAGTGGGTCAGCAGGCGCGCTGTCAATTGTTCATAGTGCCAGTCGGTGTGCGATTTCTCGCGCCACGTCGGCAAGGGCCAGTCGCGTTGCGTCGCCCAGGCTTCTTCCTGATCGCGGTAGGCGCCCTTGACGAGGCGTACGCCGATGCGCCGGCCATAGCGTTGTGCGGCATTCAGCACGCGCTCTATGTCGTCGCCGGTTTCCGGCAGGTAGGCTTGCAGGGCAATGGCCGGTTGCCAGCGCGGATCGGGGAAGGCGTCGAGCAGATCGAGGAAAAGGTCGAGGATCAGCGGCTTGAGCTCGTGCTGCTCCATGTCGACGGTCAGCGTCGCGCCGCATTCGGCGGCCGCCGCGACCAGTGTCGTCATGCGCCGGAAGACGCGCTGGCGCGTGCCGTCGGTATCGAGCGGGTCGAAGCGCGGCGACAGCGCGGTAAGTTTCAGGGATAAGTGCGGCGGCACATCGCGCGCGCGCAGCCGGGCAAGCAGGCGCAGGTTGCGCGCCAGATACGCGTCGGCTTCGCGCTCCGAAAGCACGGCTTCGCCGACGGCATCAATGGTGGCACGCGCCGGCAGGCGGGCGAGCCGGCCAAGCAGCTGTTCGAGTTGCTCGCCTTCTTCTGCCGCCAGCAACTGCTGCGACAGCATGCGCACCTGCCTTTGCGCGAGCGCCGCAAGGCTCGGGCGTGCCGAAAAATGCAGCAGACCGGCCAGCCAGCCCGTCGCGCCGGATTCTTCAAGATAGGCGGCGAGATGGCCGGCGATTTCGTGTTCGGGCCGCGCCGTGCGCTGCAATTGCGGCAAGGCATCGACAAAGCGGAAGAGGGCGGCGGAGAGGCGGGGGTTTTCGATACAGCGCCTGATCAGGGCGCCGGTGATGCCTTGATAAAGCGCCGGCCGGCGCCCTTCGGCGTGCGCGAAAAGGCCCGCAGCGACAGCGCATACATCGGCCTCGAAGGCCGCATCCGGCGCTGCCCGGCTGCTGCTGATCTGATCCGCGAAACGCATGAGGCAAACCCCCTACGAATCATTCCAAATCGGAGTGCTTGAAGCACTGATCTCAGCTTAGCTCAGTTTGCTGCGGGTGTTCGGGTTTCGTGATTGCTGTTGTGCGGTGTGCAATGTTGTTGTCTTGCTTTCTGTGGGGAGGCTGTCTCAGTTCGATCCCAAGGCGACGCAGCGTGCTTTGGACAGCGCTCATTCACGCCGAACACACAAAATTTGCGAACAGTACTTTGTTATGCCAATAGAACATTTTGGTCTGAATGGCTCGCCTACATGATGCCGGTCGTTCAACCCCGGTCATTTGCAAAAAATAGCAGAGGGGTGTCGCAATTGCCGTAGTTGGCCATTACTCAAAAAGCGTGGCGACTTTCGCCAGCACTTCGGCCATGATCGCTTCCGGCAGGGTATCCACCTTGCGGGCGTTGCGAGCGGCCAAGTCGATTACCCGCGGTTGATCGCAGCGAACGACGCCGGTGGTCTTGATGCCGGTCACAGGCACCGCGAAACCCAGGCGGCGGGCGAACTCACCGCCGTTGGTGATCGGTAGAATCACCGGCAGCTTGGTCGCTTCGTTGAACTCGGCGGGCGATACGATCAAAACGGGGCGGCTGCCACTTTGCTCATGCCCTGTCGTTGGATCGAGCGACACCAGATAAATGTCGCCGCGCCTCATAGCAACTCGCCACCTACGGCGGGCGCATCGACCCATTCCCTTTCTTCGACTGGTTGCGGCTGTGAATAGTCGGAGTTAGCCAGCAGCTCCGCGAGTGTGTAGCGCGGTCGCGGGCTGGGATTGACTACCAGGCAGCCGTTATCCACGGCCAGGCCGACGGTCGCACCAGCTTGCAAGTGCAGTTGATCGAGGAAAGCGGGCGGGACGGCCAACATGACCGAGCCGCCGACCTTGCGTAGATTGGTTGTGTGCATAGCGCACCTCCGTATAAGTTATATCAAAGTATAACCTTGTCCGAAAAAATCGCAAGCTTTCCACGGACTGCAATTTTGTAACGCCGAGCAGACTCGATCAAAGTTCAGACTGGGGAGTCTCTGGAGGTTTTATCGCCGATATGGCGCGAGGTTTGAATTGAACGGTAGCTATGGAGCTGTTTTACGGGCGTCCCTTCATTGCCGACTACTGCCGCAGGACCGATGCGTCATGCAGCGCACCAATTTATGCACCAATCCGGGGATTTTTGCCCCGAAGCGGTGCAGCAATGCTGGGGCGATGCCTGGTTCCTGGTAGAAAGTCTTTATCAATCAACTGTATTGCTGCTTGGCACGGCGATTGCAGTAGAGCAGTCAGGAAAATGCACTTACTGGAGTCGAGAACATGAGCAAACAGAAACTGGTGATGGTTGGCAACGGCATGGCAGGTGTGCGCACGCTTGAGGAGTTGCTGAAAATCTCGCCCGGTCAATATGACATCACCGTCTTCGGTGCCGAGCCGCATCCGAACTACAACCGCATCCTGCTCTCGCCGGTGCTGGCGGGCGAGATGACGATCCAGGACATCATCCTCAACGATCACGCCTGGTATGCCGACAACGGGATCAAGCTGCACCTTGGCAAGACAGTGTCGAAGATCGACCGCGTCAAACGCCTGGTGATCGCCGAGGATGGCACCGCCGAGCCCTATGACCGCCTGCTGCTGGCCACCGGTTCCAACCCCTTCATGCTGCCGGTGCCGGGCAACAATCTGCCGGGCGTCATCTCGTATCGCGACATCAAGGATACCGATGACATGATCGATGCCGCCAAGCTGTACAAGCATGCGGTGGTGATCGGTGGTGGCCTGCTCGGGCTGGAGGCGGCCAACGGCCTGAAATTGCGCGGCATGGACGTGACCGTGGTGCATCTCGGTGCCTGGCTGATGGAGCGCCAGCTCGACGAGATGGCCGGCAAGATGCTGCAGAAATCGCTGGAAGACAAAGGTCTGAAGTTTCTGCTCGAAAAGCAGACCGAGATGTTGATTGGCGGCGAGAGCGGCCGTGTTGCCGCGATCCGTTTCAAGGACGGCATGCAGATTCCGGCTGACATCGTGGTGATGGCCGTCGGCATCCGTCCGAATACGACGCTGGCCGAATCGGCCGGTATTTATTGCAATCGCGGCATCGTGGTGAACGATACCCTGCAGACCTACGACCCCAAGGTTTATGCGGTCGGTGAGTGCGTTGCGCACCGTGGGGTCGCCTATGGCCTGGTGGCACCGCTCTTCGAGCAGGGCAAGGTGGCGGCCAACCATCTGGCCAATTACGGTATCGGGCGTTATACCGGCTCGGTCACCTCGACCAAGCTGAAGGTCACCGGTATCGACCTCTTCTCGGCCGGCGATTTTATCGGCGGTGCGGGAACCGAGGAAATCATCCTCAACGATGCAGCGGGTGGTGTTTACAAGAAACTGGTGATCAAGGACAACAAGCTGGTTGGCGGTGTGCTTTACGGCGACACGGCGGATGGTCCGTGGTACTTCCAGTTGCTGCGTGATGGCAAGGATATCCACGAGATTCGCGATCACCTGCTGTTCGGCCAGTCGCACGTCGGCGACGTTGGTCATCAGGGGCACAGCAAGGCCGCGTCGATGGCCGACAGCGCCGAGGTTTGCGGTTGCAATGGCGTAACCAAGGGCACCATCGTCAAGGCGATCAAGGAGAAAGGGCTGTTCACGCTCGACGACATCAAGAAGCACACCAAGGCAGCGTCGTCTTGCGGCTCTTGCGCCGGGCTGTGCGAGCAGATTCTTTCGGCAACGATCGGTGGCGCCTACACGCCGGCCGCCTCGAACAAGAAGGCGGTGTGCGGTTGTACCGATCACTCGCATCAGGAAGTGCGTGACGCGATTCGCCAGCAGCATCTGGTGAAGATTCACGACATCATGCGTTTCATGGACTGGAAGACGCCCGACGGCTGCGACAAGTGCCGACCGGCGCTCAACTACTACCTGATCTCGACCTGGCCGAAAGAAGCGAAGGACGACCCGCGTTCGCGCCTGATCAACGAGCGCGTGCACGCCAACATCCAGAAGGACGGGACCTACTCGGTGGTGCCGCGCATGTGGGGCGGGCTGACGACGCCGGCCGAGCTGCGTGCCATCGCCGATGCCGCCGAGAAATACAACGTACCGACCGTCAAGGTGACCGGTGGTCAGCGTATCGACCTGCTGGGCATCAAGAAAGCAGATCTGCCGCATATCTGGGCCGACCTCGGCAAGGCCGGCATGGTTTCCGGCCACGCCTACGGCAAGTCGATCCGTACGGTGAAGACCTGCGTCGGCATGGAGCATTGCCGCTTCGGTACGCAGTTGGCGATGGACATGGGCGTCAAGCTCGAGCACATGCTGTTCGACATGTACGCCCCGCACAAGGTCAAGCTCGCTGTCTCGGGCTGCCCGCGCAACTGCGCCGAAGCCGGCATCAAGGATATTGGTGTGATCGGCGTTGATTCGGGCTATGAGCTTTATGTCGGTGGCAACGGCGGTATCAAGACCGAGGTCGCGCAGTTCTTCGCCAAGGTGCACAGCGATGAGGACGTGATGGAGTATTCCGGCGCCTTCCTGCAGTTGTATCGCGAAGAAGGTTTTTATCTTGAGCGCACCTGTCACTACCTCGAGCGTGTCGGCCTCGATCATGCCAAGAGCAAGGTTGTCGAAGACGCCGAGAACCGCAAGGCACTCTATGCCCGTTTGCTCGACGAACTGAAAGATGCGAAAGATCCATGGGCTGAACGCGTGGCCGGGGTGGAGAAGCAGGAATTCGAGATGTTGAGCGTTTAAATTGCGAAACCGCTTCAGACACAGAGTTCACGGAGACACAGAGAACACAGAGAAAGACATGGAAGTTGTATTTCGATTTTCTCCGTGCTCTCTGTGTCTCTGTGTACTCCGTGTTGAAAGCGGTTGGTTATAAACGTATTGGAGAAAAAAATGGCTGAATGGAAAATGATTTGCAAGATCGGGGACATCCCGCAATTGGGGTCGCGTGTCGTGCAACAGACAAACGGTGGCGACATCGCCATCTTCCGTACTTCGGAAGATGAAGTGTTTGCACTGCACGACAAGTGCCCGCACAAGGGCGGGCCGCTGTCGCAGGGCATCGTCCATGGCAAGCGCGTCACCTGCCCGATGCATGGCTGGAATATCGGTCTGGAAGACGGTCACGCGGTGGCGCCGGACGTCGGGCATTGCGGCAAATTCGAGGTCAAGGTGGAAGGTGGCGACGTTTATCTGGCGGTTTGATCCGAAGGCTCGGGTAGTCGGAAAAAAATTTTTATTTATCAAAGGAAATTCCCATGGCGTACATTACCCCAACCGAATTCGTCACCAAAATGATCGACGCTGGCGAAGCCAAGATCTTCATGTCCACCCGCGACACGCTGATCCGCGCCTACATGGCCGGCGCCATCCTGGCGCTTGCCGCTGCCTTTGCAGTCACTGTCACGGTGCAAACCGGGCAGCCGCTGCTCGGCGCCGTCCTCTTTCCGGTCGGCTTCTGCATACTCTACCTGCTCGGCTTCGATCTGCTCACCGGCGTCTTCACACTCTGTCCGCTGGCGGTGTGGGACAAGCGCCCGGGTGCTACCTGGAGCGGCGTGTTCCGTAACTGGAGCCTTGTCTTCACCGGTAACTTCGCTGGCGCGTTCTCCGTGGCGGTGATGATGGCGATCATCTTCACCTTCGGTTTTTCCGAGGCACCAAATCTGGTCGGCCAGAAGATCGGCACCATCGGCGAAAGCCGTACTGTCGGCTACGCCAATCACGGTGCCGCCGGCATGCTGACGCTGTTCATCCGCGGTGTGCTCTGCAACTGGATGGTGTCCACCGGTGTCGTCGGCGCCATGGTGTCCACCGACGTGACCGGCAAGGTCATCGCCATGTGGATGCCGGTTATGGTCTTCTTTTACATGGGCTTCGAGCACTCGATCGTGAACATGTTCCTGTTCCCGTCGGGCCTGATGCTGGGCGGCAACTTCTCGCTCTACGACTACCTGATCTGGAACGAGATCCCCACCGTCATCGGCAATCTCGTCGGCGGACTCACCTTCGTCGGCCTGACCCTCTACGCCACCCACGTGCGCACGGCACCAAAGCGTTCGGCACGCTGAATGTTGAATACGATGGTGTAGAGTCTGTGGGCCCCTTTCCTTCGGGAGAGGGGCTTTTCCATTCATTGCTGTCGTCCACACGCCATGACCCAACAACTCAGAATCTCCGTCGGACAGTATTCGGACAAGGGGCGCAAGGAAACCAATCAGGATTTCCACGGCGTCTGTGTGCCCAAGGAGCCGCAGCTTGGCAGCAAGGGCATTGCCATCGCACTGGCCGACGGCATCAGCAGCAGCGATGTCAGCCAGGTCGCTGCGCAATATTCGGTCAGCGGCTTCCTTGAGGACTACTTCTGCACCTCCGATGCCTGGTCGGTGAAAAAATCGGCCGAACATGTTTTGACCGCAACCAACTCCTGGCTGCATTCGCAAACCCATCAGAGCCAGCACCGCTACGAGCGAGAACGTGGCTACGTTTGCACTTTCAGTGGCATGGTCATCAAATCCACCACGGCGCACCTGTTCCACGTTGGCGATGCGCGGATCTACCGATTGAAAGGCGCCTCGCTCGAACAGCTGACCGAGGATCACCGCGTTCGCATCTCGTCTGAGCAGAGCTACCTCGCACGCGCGCTGGGCATGGACCGCAAGGTCGATATCGACTACCGGGCCATCCAGCTCGCGGCCGGCGATCTGTTCCTGCTGGCGACCGACGGTGTCTACGAATTCATTGATGCCGGGTTTGTCGTAGCGACGGTTGCCGCCTGTAGCGACGACCTCGACCTCGCCGCACGCAAAATCGTCGACGAGGCCTTGCAGCGGGGCAGCGGCGACAACCTGACGGCCCAGATCGTGCGCATCGACGAGCTACCCAGCCCGGAGGCCAACGAACTGTACCGGCAGGTTTCCGAACTGCCGTGCCCGCCGCTGCTTGAGGCGCGCCAGACCCTCGACGGTTACCAGATCGTACGCGAGATCAAGGGCAGCGCCCGCAGCCACATCTACCTCGCCGTCGATACTGGCTCCGATATCGGCGAGACGGTGGTCGTCAAGATTCCGTCGGTGGATATCCAGGGCAACCCTGCCGCCCTTGAACGCTTCATGCTGGAAGAGTGGATCGCCCGCCGCATCAACAGCGCGCATGTGCTCAAGCCGTGCCGCCAGACGCGCAAGCGCAACTACCTCTATGTGGTCACCGAATTCATCGAAGGCCAGACACTGGCGCAGTGGATGATCGACAACCCGAAGCCCGATCTGGTCGCCGTGCGCGGTATCGTCGAACAGATCGCCAAAGGGCTGCAGGCCTTCCACCGTATGGAAATGCTGCACCAGGACCTGAAGCCGGACAACATCATGATCGACACCGTCGGCACGGTGAAAATCATCGACTTCGGCGCGACGCGTGTGGCGGGGGTCGAGGAGATTGCGACGCCGATCGAGCAGGTCAACATGCTCGGCGCCGAACAATATGCAGCGCCGGAATATTTTCTTGGTGAAAACGGTTCGCCGCGCTCGGACATCTTCTCGCTGGGCGTGATCGTGCACCAGATGCTGTCGGGCAAGCTGCCTTACGGCGCAGCGGTACCGCGTTCGCGAACCCGTGCCGCCCAGCGCAAATTGGCGTACGAGTCGGTGCTGCACGAGGATCGCGAAATTCCGGCGTGGGTCGATGATGCGATCAGGAAGGCCGTCGAACCCGATCCCAACGACCGCTACGCCGAACTCTCCGAGTT
>JBIKLY010000020.1:0-39537 GCA_044359525.1 Rhodocyclaceae bacterium
GCGGCCAGTTGGCCAGCGGCTCACGGGTGAAGCCGCTCTTGGCGTATTGCTGCCAGCGGCCGATGGCGTAGCAGAGCAGCAGGTTGGCCAGCCCGCCAAAATCGGCATCGGCGGGCAGTTGCTCCTGTGTTGCGGCAATGCGCAATGCCTGCTTCAGCGCCGCTTCGACGCGGTCGAGCAGCTGGTTGATACGCGCCTGCAGACGCTCGTTTTCATTGACCAGCGCGTCGCCAAGCAGCACTTTGGTCATGCCGCGATTGCGCTGGGCAAAACGCAACAGCAAGGCCAGGATGTGTTCGACCTGCTGCATGCCCTGCGCTTCTTCCGCGCTGATCTGGTTGATCACGCTGAACAGGCTGGTTTCGATGAATTCGATCAGGCCCTCGAACATCTGCGCCTTGCTGGTGAAGTGCCGGTAGAGGGCAGCTTCCGAGCAGTCAAGCCGGGCGGCCAGAGCGGCGGTGGTGATTTTTTCGCCCTTCGGATTCTCCAGCATCGCGGCCAGTGTTTGCAGGATCTGTAGTTTGCGTTCGCCCGGCTTGGCCATTTTTGTCTCCCCTGTTTTTGTCTTGCGGGATGGTAATTATAGCCGGCCAAGACGCTGCGGCAAGTCGAGTACGGAGGCTAGCCGCACGTCTACACAAGGTGTCTGGCGTGTGCTGGCGCTCACCCACACGGTCTTCATGCCAAGCCGTTTGGCCGTTTTGAGATTGGCCAGCGTGTCTTCGACCATGATGCAGTTGCGCGGATTCAGCCGCTCGGCGCGCAGCAAATGATGGAAGCCGGCGGGTGCCGGCTTGGGCTGAAAGCGGATACGTTCAACCGAGTAAACGGCATCGAAGCAGTCACTGATACCGGTCAGTTCGAGTATGGCTTCGGTGTAATGCAAGGGGGCATTGGAGAAGACAATTTTGCGCCCCGGCAGACGACGCAGCATGGCCTTCAGGCCGCGTTCGAAAACGACCATGTGCTTGAGGTCGGGAAACTGATGCGTATGCCAGAGGAAATGACGCGGGTCGATGTCGTGATGGCGAATCAGGCCAAGCAAGGTAGCGCCGTAACGCAGCCAGTAATCCTGCCGGATCCGTGTGGCTTCGGCTTCGTCAACGCGCAGATGTTCGACGATGTACGCCGTCATCGACCGGTTGATGTGCGGGAAGATATGCGGGCTGGCGTTGTGCAGCGTGTTGTCGAGATCGAACAGCCATGTCTTGTGCCAGGCGCGCGATCTTCCCGTCATCAGTGGCTCTTGATCATCGTGCCGACCCCGTGGTCGGTCAGGATCTCCAGCAGCAGGGCGTGTTCAACGCGGCCGTCGATGATATGCACGCTCTTTACGCCGTTGCGCGCCGCGTCGAGCGCCGAGCCGATCTTCGGCAGCATGCCGCCGGACAGCGTGCCGTCTTCCACCATGTCGTCGATCTGCTTCGGCGTGATGCCGGTAATCAGCTTGCCGGCATCGTCGAGTACGCCCGGCGTGTTGGTCAGCAGCACCAGTTTTTCGGCCTTGAGGATTTCGGCGATCTTGCCGGCCACCACGTCGGCGTTGATGTTGTAGGTCTCGCCGTCCTTGCCGACGCCGATCGGCGCGATCACCGGGATGAAACCACCGGCCTCCAGATGGCCGATCAGCGACGGGTCGATCTGCACGATATCGCCGACCTGGCCGACGTCGATCAGCTCCTCCGGCTTGTCCTTGTTCGGCAGCATCAGTTTTTTGGCACGGATGAAGTTGCCGTCCTTGCCGGTCAGGCCGACCGCCTTGCCACCGGCATGATTGATCAGGTTGACCACATCCTTGTTGACCTGCCCGCCGAGCACCATTTCGACGATTTCCATCGTCTCGGCATCGGTCACGCGCATGCCCTGGATGAACTCGCCCTTCTTGCCGACGCGTGCCAGCAGGTTCTCGATCTGCGGCCCGCCGCCATGCACGACGACGACGTTCATGCCGACCAGCTTGAGCAGCACCACATCGCGCGCGAAGCACTGTTTAAGATTCTCGTCGGTCATCGCATTGCCGCCATATTTGACGACGATGGTCCGGCCGTGAAATTTCTTGATGTAAGGCAGCGCCTCGGCGAGGATCGCGGCTTCGTCGGCGGGGGTGATCGAGCGGTTGGTCATGGCGGGAATCCTTGTAGAGACGCGCGGGATTTTACGCGGCGTCGCAGTAGAATGGCAAACAGCATTGTTTAAAGTGTTATAAACAGTGTGATAAAGTGTGCTGTATCGCGTTAGGAGAAAATCATGTTCAGTATCAGTGCCAACGATCTCAAGATCAACGGGGTTTCCGCCATTGACGCCGCGCTTGCCAATCAACCGGAAGCGATTATTTCGGTGCGTGGCAAGGATCGTTTTGTGGTGATGGATATTGCCCATTACCACTATCTGCGCGAATGCGAGCTCGATGCCGCGCTGGCCGAGACGCGCGCAGACCTGGCGGACGGGCGTTTCATCAAGGAGTCGGCAGCGGCGCATCTGGCGCGGCTGACGGCCGCTGAATGAGCTACGCACTGGTTTTTACCGAGCAATACACCCGGCGCGCAGCACGTTTTCTCAAGCGGCACCCCGAATTGAAGCAGCAATATCTCAAAACGCTGCAGTTGCTTGAGGCCAACCCCTTTCATCCAAGCTTGCGTCTACATTCCCTGGCCGGGCGGCTAGAGGGTTTGCACTCGGTATCGATCAATCTCTCTTACCGCATCACGCTGGAATTACTGATCTCAGCGGAAGAAATTATTCCGGTCAATGTCGGCGACCATCATGCGGTTTATTGTTCCGGCTCAGAGCAACCGCATTCGACTTTAAAACCTACCGCAGAGGCGCAGAGGCGCAGAGGAAACGCAGAGAACAGCAAAATACAGGCAAGAATCTGATTTTCTCTGCGTCATCTCTGCGTCCTCTGCGCCTCTGCGTTGGGGGTGATGTTTAAATGCGATTGCCCTGATTGATCCGGCTTGATCACACGCTTCTCTGCCGATAGAGTGTCTTCATGAGCGAACCTGACCTTCAGCAATCCCTGCAGCAAATGCGTCCGACGCTGCTGCGCTTTGCCATGCTGCAGCTGCGCAACGAGGCGGCGGCCGAAGATGTGGTGCAGGAAACGCTGCTTGCCGCATTGGAGGGCAAGAGCGCCTTCTCCGGCCGCTCGCAGCTCAAGACCTGGGCGGTCTCCATTTTGCGTAACAAGATTGTCGACCATCTGCGCCGCAGTTCGCGCGAGGGAACGCTGCCGCAGGTTGACGAATATGGCGACGAGGATTTCGATGCGCTGTTCGATGGCACCGGCCATTGGCAGGAGCCGCCGGGCGATTGGGGCGACCCGGCGAAAGTGCTTGAGCAGCGTGGTTTTTATGACGTGCTTGAATTGTGCATGCAGGCGTTGCCGGAAAATATCGCGCGTGTTTTTACGATGAAGGAGGTGCTTGGTTTCGAGACGGAAGAAATCTGTAAGGAATTGAAGATGAGTTCGTCTAACTGTTGGGTGGTGCTGTTCAGGGCACGCATGCGACTGCGGGAATGTCTGCAGTTGAAATGGTTTGGCGCGAGGTGATGGGAATGAAATCTTGTAAGGATGTTCACCGTCTGGTGGTCGAAGGACAAGATCGAAAACTCGGGTTCACTGAACGTTTTTCTGTGCGTATGCATCTGATGATCTGCACCGCCTGCCGACGTTTTGACGCACAGATGGATCTGTTGCGTCAGGCGCTACGGCGCTTCCCCGGAGATTAGGTTCGGGAGAGCTTTGTGAAACGCCCACTCATCAACAGGAGACTTACATGAAAACCGAAACCTCGACGTCGAATACCCTCGCCCAAGCCGCCATCGCCGGTCTGCTCGCTCTCGGCCTCAGCGCCTCATCGGGCGCAGCCTTCGCTGCCGCCGAAAAGGAGAAATGCTTCGGTGTCGCGATGGCCGGCAAGAACGACTGCGGCGGCAAGTATTCGAAGCACGCCTGCGCCGGCACGTCGACCGTCGACAAGGATCCCAACGACTGGAAGTACGTTGACAAGGGCAGCTGCGAAAAAATGGGCGGCAAGCTCAAGGCGGCTGCTGAGCTGGAGATGATGAAGAAAAAGGGCTGAATCGGGAGCGCCTGGCATGTCGGTCTTGCCAGCCCTCGCCACCTTGCCTGTTTTGCCGGGTTTGCCCATTGCTGCCGGCATCGGCCTGCGCGCCCCGCATCACGCGCAGGTGCTTGCCGAGCAGCCAGCGGTGGCCTGGTGGGAAGTGCATAGCGAAAACTTCTTCAGTGCCGGGGGCGCGCCGCTTGAGTTTTTGCAGCGCGTCCGGCAGTCGTACCCGGTCAGCCTGCACGGTGTCGGGCTGTCGCTCGGCGCGGTCGATACGCTGTTCGACGCGCATCTGGACAAGCTGGCGACACTGGTTGAGCGCATCGAGCCGGCGGCCGTTTCCGAGCATCTGTGCTGGTCGTCGGCCGGCGGCCAGCACTTCAACGATCTGCTGCCCTTGCCCTACACCGTCGAAGCGTTGCAACAGGCGGTTTCGCGCATCAGCCGCGTGCAGGATAGGCTGCAGCGGCAGATTCTCGTCGAGAACGTATCGAGCTATCTGCAGTTCGTCGATTCGACGATGTACGAATGGGATTTCCTCGTCGCCGTTGCACAGCGCAGCGGCTGCGGCATCCTGCTCGACATCAACAATATTTACGTCTCCGCGAGCAATCACGGCTTTGATGCGAAGACCTATATCGATGCCATTCCAGCTGATCTCGTTGGCGAGATTCATCTGGCCGGCTTCGAGCGCTGCGACGATTTCCTGATCGACACGCATGGCCAGCCGGTGCATGCGCCGGTGTGGGATCTGTACGCCTATGCGCTCGAACGTCTTGGGCCGCAGCCGACGCTGATCGAGTGGGATACCGACATCCCTGATCTGGCTGTGCTCCAGGGCGAGGCCGCCAAAGCAGCGCGGCTGTTGCGGCGTGCCGAGGTCGGTCATGCCTGCGCTGCCTGATCTGCAGGCCGCATTGGGCGGCGGTCTACGCGGTAATGAGGGGCCCGGTTTGTGGGCGCTGTTC
Organism: Rhodocyclaceae bacterium; assembly: GCA_044359525.1. Classification (GTDB taxonomy): domain Bacteria; phylum Pseudomonadota; class Gammaproteobacteria; order Burkholderiales; family Rhodocyclaceae; genus CAJBIL01. The sequence goes on from JBIKLY010000020.1 coordinate 5,045, forward strand.
AGCGAGCCGCAAGCCGTCGCCGAGCGCCGTTTCGCGGCCTATCGCCGTAACGTGATCGGCAACTGGCGCAGCGCGCTGGCCTCGACCTATCCGGTGCTGGCGCAACTGCTCGGCGCACAACATTTTCGCGATTTGGCCGATCAGTACATAACGACTTATCCGAGCAGCAGTGGCGACCTCAACGCCTATGGCGGCGAGCTGGCGACCCTGCTCGACGCATCCGCACGTTGCAAGGAACTGCCCTGGCTGGCTGACGTAGCGCGGCTTGAGTGGGCGCTGCTTCTTGTCTACGGCGCGCCGGATGCGGCGCCGTTCGACCTTGCAGCGCTGGCCGGCGTGCCTGTCGAACAACAGGCTGCGCTGCGCCTGCAAGTCTGGCCGGGCACCACGCTGATCGTCTCGCAATGGCCGCTCGTCGACATCTGGCAGGCGCACCAACTGGCGCCGGAGGCGTGCGATGCGGCGCTGGCCGCGATTGACCTCTCGCCGGCAAATGCCCCGCGCTACGTACTCGCGGCGCGCAGCGAAGGCCGTGTTTTTGCGGCGCCGCTGAGCCTTGCCGAGGCGACTTTTTTGCAGGCGTTGCAAGCCTCGCAGACGCTCGCCGAAGCCATTGGCGCGGCCCTGGAAAGCGACGCCGACTTCAACCCCGGCAGCGCACTGCAGCGCCTGATTGCCCTGCAGGCGCTGACCGGATTGATCAGATTCGAGGAGAATAAAAATGAATAACACCACACCCGCATGCCCCGCCACCGCCCGCCCGCTGACGGGGGCTGCCTGTCGTTTGCTGTCATTTACGCAATGCGCCATCGCCCTGATGGAGCGCTGGCTGACGCCGACCTTTGATCTGGCGATCCGGCTCTACGTTGCCAATGTCTTCTTCAAATCCGGGCTGACCAAAATCCAGGACTGGAGTTCGACCGTCGCGCTTTTTCAATACGAGTATCAGGTGCCCGTCCTGCCGCCCGAGCTGGCGGCACTGATGGGCACCTCCGGTGAGCTGGGGCTGCCGGTCTTGCTTGCACTCGGGCTGGCCGGGCGCTTTGGCGCGGCCGGCCTGTCGGTGATGAACGTCGTCGCCGTCATCTCCTACGCCGACCTTTCCGACCTCGGCCGGCAGGATCACCTGCTGTGGGGCATCTTGCTGCTGGTGACGCTGCTGCACGGCCCCGGTCGCTGGTCGCTCGATTTCTGGTTGAAGAATCGCTGGCTGAGCAACCGCTGGGCGAGTCGATGAGCCCGGAACTTTCTGCCGGCCGGCCAGCGCCGAGGCGTGGCGTTGCCTGGCTGTTTCTCGTCGCCAGCGTCCTTGGCCTGGCGCTCGCCGGCTTCATTGCGCTCAGCGCGCAGGACGTGTCGCGCAGCTCGACGCCGCTGATCCGCGAGAAGCTGCCGCTGCTTGAGGAACTTGGGCAGGTCGAAAAGTCGCTGCTTGCCATCCAGACGACGCATCACGAATATTTTGCCTACTCGGTTAATCGCAAAACTTATCTTGAGTTGCTTGAAAAATATTCCGGCAATTTCATGCGCAGCATGGCGCGGCTTGACCAGGCTTTTCCCGGCGCGCCGCCGCTGGCGAGAATTCGCGAGGTTTATGAGAATACGGCCAACATCGCGCCAAATCTCGACGCGCTGATGCAGGCCCGCCCGGTCGACTGGGACGAGGCGCGTGCCGTACTGGTCGAGATCGCCATCGATTCCGGTGAAATTGACGGGCAGTTGAAAATACTGCGCCAGGCGGTTGATGCCGACGTGATCAACGTCGGCATGGTCACCGAGCATAATGTTGCGCGCATGGTCTGGCTGGTGAGCGCCTACAGTGTGCTGATCTTTCTGATCGCCTTGCTGGTTGCGCATCACATCCGGGCGCGCGCCCGCGCCGAGCGCACGCTGGCCTACAACGCCCTGCACGATCTGGTGACCAGTCGGCCGAACCGGCGGGCGCTGGAAGCGACGATCGCAACGCTGGGCGACAGCCGGCAGATGTTGGCGATGCTGGCGATTGAACGTTTCAGCCAGCTGGTTGGCACCTTGGGTCACGAGGTGGCCGATGCGGCCCTGTGTGCCGTTGCCGAGCGCCTTTCCGGACATGCCGAAGTGCTCGGTGCCGAAGTGTTTCGTCTGGACGGCGCCAATTTTGCCCTGCTTTGTCCACTGTCGTCTGGCGCAGAAATGCCGGGCGCCAACGCCGACGCCACCGACATCCTCGCGCTGCTCAAGGCGCCCCTGCAGGTTGGCCAGTACGAGCTGCTGATCGCTGCCACGTGTGGCGTCGCAGCTTTTCCCGACGACGGCGCCGACGCCGTGACCTTGATGCGCAACGCCAATACCGCGCTCGAAAATGCCCAGCGCAGCGATTTGCCGTTTCTCGCCTACACGCCCGCGCTCAATGCGCGCAGCGCCGAACGTCTGACGATGGAGGCGGCGCTCGGTCACGCCGTCGAGCGCAAGGAATTCGAGCTGCACTATCAGGCGCAGATGGATATCCGCAGCGGGCGGGTGATTGGCGTTGAAGCGCTGATCCGCTGGCGGCGCGACGGCAAGCTGGTTTCGCCGATCGACTTCATCCCGATTGCCGAGGAATCCGGCCTGATCGTAGGCATCGGCGAATGGGTGCTGCGCGAAGCCTGCCGGCAGTCGGCGCTGTGGCAGGCGCGGGGGCTTGAGTTGCTGGTCGCCGTGAATATCTCGGCACGCCAGTTCCAGGACCCGGCATTTTTTGACACGGTGCGGCAAGCGCTTGCCGATACCGGCATCAAGCCGTCGGCGATCGAACTGGAAATTACCGAAAGCCTGATCATGCAGGACCCGGAGAGTGTCGCCGGCGATCTGCGCCGCCTGCGCGAACTCGGCTTTGCGTTGGCCATCGATGACTTCGGCACCGGCCATTCCAGCCTCGCCTACCTCAAGCGCTTTCCCATTCACAAGCTCAAGGTCGACCAGAGCTTCGTGCGCAACCTCGGCAGCAGTGCCGACGACAGTGCCATTGTCCAGGCCATCATCAGTCTCGGGCAAAGCCTCGGTCTGCGCGTCATTGCCGAAGGCGTCGAGACCGAGGACAACCTCAAGCGCCTGAGTGATCTCGGTTGCGACGAGATTCAGGGTTACCTGCTGAGCAAACCGCTGCCGGCGGCGGAGGCGACGGCGTTTCTCGCCGGGCGTTTGTAACGGGGCCTGCCGTTGAGCGATGCGGGGTCAAGCCTTGCCGGTGAGGCGGCGTGATTCCTTCGGGTCGCGGAAGATCATTGGCTTCATGCTGGTACGCTCACTGTCGGGGATCTGGGCGGCTGCGACGAGTGTCTCGACGACGTGATGCTGGGGCGACTTGCTGCACACGGGGTCGGCGTTGGCCGGGTCGCCGGTCAGCATGTAGGCTTGGCAGCGGCAGCCGCCGAGGTCTTTTCCCTTTTCCGGGCAGCTGCGGCAAAGTTCCTTCATCCAGCCGTCGCCGCGGTAGCGGTTGAAGCCCTCGGAGTCGTACCAGATTTCCTTGATGCCCATCTCGCGCACGTTCGGGAATGCTAGTCCAGGCAGCATTTTGGCCGTGTGGCAGGGCAGCGCCGTGCCGTCGGGCGTGACGGTGAGGAAGACGTTGCCCCAGCCGTTCATGCACTTCTTCGGGCGGTCTTCGTAGTAGTCCGGCACGACGTAGAACATGCGGATCTTGTCGCCGAGTTTTTCGCGATATTCGTTGGTGATGCGTTCCGCGCGCTGCAACTGCTCGCGTGACGGCAGCAACTGCTCGCGGTTCACTTCGGCCCACGAGTAGTACTGGCTGTTGGCCAGTTCGAGGTACTCGGCGCCGAGCGCAACGGCCATCTCGATCAGTTTGTCGATGTGGTCGATATTCATGCGGTGCAGGACGCAGTTGATCACCATCGGCCAGCCGTGCGACTTGATCAGCTGGCCGACCTTCTGCTTGAGTTCGAAAGTTTTGGTGTGCGACAGGAAATCGTTCAGTTCCCGGCTCGAATCCTGGAACGAGAGCTGAATATGGTCGAGGCCGGCATCCTTCAGCTTGCCGATGCGTTCCTCGTTGAGGCCGACGCCCGAGGTCAGCAGGTTGGTGTAGAAGCCCAGCTTTTTCGCTTCGGCAACGAGGATTTCCAGGTCGTCGCGCAGCATCGGTTCGCCGCCGGAAAAGCCGCACTGGACGCTGCCGGCGGCGCGGGCCTGGCGCAGCACGCGCAGCCAGTCGTCGGTCGATAGCTCGTTTTCGGTGCTGGCGAAATCCACCGGGTTGTAGCAGAAGACGCAGTGCAGCGGGCAGCGGTAGGTGAGTTCGGCGAGCAGCCAGAGCGGCGGCCCGACCGGCGGCCGGGCTTGGGTTTCGGGGGCGTTCATCTCAGACCTTGTGAAAGAATCAAAACCTTACCGCAGAGGCGCAGAGGCGCAGAGAAAACGCAGAGAAAATCATAAAGGCTTTTTTGGTCTTCTCTGCGACACCTTTGCGCCTCTGCGCCACTGCGGTAGGTTTGCATTTTTTTCACAGCCTCTCAGACCTCCACCCAGCGTTGCTTGCGCGCCAGATCGAGAAAGGCGAGCACGTCGTCGATCAGGCCGCTCTGCGCGAAAGTGCTCTCAAGATCGGCGACGATTTCGTTCACGCTGCGCTCGCCGTTGCAGCGCTGCATGATTTCCGCCGCGCTCTGGTTGAGCTTGACCATGCCTTCCGGGTAGAGCAGAACCCAGGTGTCCTGCGCTTCTTCCCACTGCAGCCGGAAGTGCGGCGCGACGCGCGGACAGGCGTCGGCGGCGGTTGGCTCGCTCACTGCTTTTCGCCCTTGATGTCGATTTCGCACTGGCTGAGCATGATCGCGTCGGCCAGCGCCCACAGTACGTCGAGCTTGAACTGCAGGATTTCCAGCGCGCGTTCCTGCAGCGCGCGGGTCTGGCTGAAGTAGGCGAGTGTGAACTTCAGGCCATGCTGGACGTCGCGGCGCGCCTGGGTCAGGCGGTTCTTGAAGTAGAGCAGGCCCTCCGTCTTCACCCACGGGTATTTCTCGGGCCAGGTGTCGATGCGCTGTTGATGGATGTGCGGCGCGAACATTTCGGTGAGGCTGGAGGCAATCGCTTCCTGCCAGGGCTGCTGCCGCGCGAAATTGATGTAGGCGTCCACCGCAAAACGCGCCGCCGGGGCGACGAAACGCAGTGAGGTCACGTCGTCGCGCGAGAGGCCGACGGCGCTGCCGAGCTGAATCCAGGCTTCGATGCCGCCGGGGTCCTTGAGACCGCCGATCTCGAAACCGTCGTGGTCGAGAATGCGCTGGATCCACTCGCGCCGGATTTCGCGGTCCGGGCAGTTGGCCATGATCGCTGCATCCTTCACCGGTATGGCGATCTGGTAGTAAAAGCGGTTGGCGACCCAGCCGCGCAACTGTTTCTCGGTGAGCTTGCCCTCGGCCATGCGCACGTGGAAGGGATGGTAGATGTGGTAACTGGTGCCTTTGTCGCGCAGCTTTGCTTCGAATTCTTCGGCCGACCAGGGCGGGCGGGTGTCGTTCATCAAGGCGAGCAGGGTCATAGCGTGATTTCCATTCCGTCAAAAGAGACTTCGATGCCGCGGCGCGTCAGTTCGGCGCGCTCGGAGCTGTCCTCGTTGAGGATCGGGTTGGTGTTGTTGATGTGGATGAGGATCTTGCGCGTCGTCGACGGCAGCTTGTCCAGCCATTCGATCATGCCGCCTGCGCCGCTTTGCGGTAGATGCCCCATCTCACGGGAAAGTTTCTTCGAGGCGCCCAGACGAATCATTTCGTCGTCGGTCCACAGTGTGCCGTCGACCAGCACGCAGTCCGCGGCCTGCATCGCTTCCCAGACGTGATCTTCCATCTCGCCGAGCCCCGGTGCGTAGAACAGGCGCTTGCCGCTCTTCGCGTCGATCAGCGTGACACCGATGTTGTCGCCGGGTTGCGGGCGGTCGCGATGCGGCGAGTAGGGCGGCGCGTTGCTGATCAGCGGCAGCGCGTTGAAATGCAGACCGGGCACGCCGGGCATCGCGAAGCCGTCGCCGCCGAGTGGCACGTCGTGCCAGTTCAGGCCGCTGTAGTGGCCGAGGACGTTGAACAGCGGGTTGCCGGTGGTCAGGTCTTCGCGAACCAGACTGGTGCACCACAGCTCGTGCGGCTGGCGATGTTCGCGCAGCATGTAGAGGCCGGTGGTGTGGTCGATCTGTGCGTCGATCAGGACGATGGCGCGGATCGCCGTGTCGCGCAGCGCGCGTGCCGGCTGCAGGGCGGGAAAGCTGCGCACTTGCTGCAGGATATCCGGCGAGGCATTGAAGAGGACCCAGTTTTCGTCGTCACCGGTCGCTACGATCGAAGACTGGGTGCGTGCCGTCGCCCGGATCGTGCCTTTGCGCAGACCGTCGCAGTTCGGACAGTTGCAGTTCCATTGCGGAAAACCACCGCCGGCACCGGCGCCTAAAACATGAATTCGCAAGTTGAAGTCATCCACTCAAGAAAATCGGGACAGCCCGGCCAACGCAAGTCGCCGCAATGTCCCGATTTCATATATTTGTCTGGGGGGCCTGCCCGCTGGCGGTCGATTGGACCGGGTCAGCGGGGGGCTACAAATCGCGCTTAGCGATTGGCGATGTACATCGTGATTTCAAAGCCAAAACGCATGTCGCAAGCTGCCGGTGTTTGCCAAACCATGATGAATCTCCTGTTGGGTAAGAAACTGTATCCCGCATCAAGTGCAGCGATCGGGGCTGTTGTTTTCCGTACCGAAACGATTCCCCGGTACGCTTTTGATCTTGCGCCAGGCTGTCTTGATCTACATCAAAAAATCAGCGGCGCTGGCCTCATGATTTTCATGAAAGGCATGGTTTTTCTCCTGGCGCCAGCCATGCCTTGCGCAAGACGTTCGCTTTCTTGTCGATTGCCAGCCGGGCGCTGTCCTCGGCCGGCGGCGCGAGGCGGACACTGAAGGTCATCAGCTCGTCTCGCCGGAAGGCGTGTACGGTGACGACTTCGCCGGCGAGGCGGCGCGCCAGCAGTCCGTCGAGATTGCCGGCGGTGACGCGTAGTCCATCGAGTGCGACGAGCAGGTCGCCGCCAGCGAGGCCGGCGGCCTGTGCCGGGCCACCTTCGAATACGGTGGCCAGCTTGACCTTGTTTTCTTCGCTGGCCGTTTTGATGCCGAGTGACGGGCGTTCGCTGTCTTTCTTCCAGTGCAGCGTGATGCCGAATTCGGCGAGCAGTTTCTGCAGCGGCAGTTCGCGTGTGCCATGCACCGCGTCGGCAAAAAAACGTTTCAGCTGCAGCCCGGAGAGCTCCTCGGCGATTAGCCGGATGTCATCCTCGCCGACGCCGGTTCCGGTTTTGCCGTGGCGTTGCCAGAGCGCGCGCATCACGTCGTCAAGCGAGCAGCGGCCCTGGCTGCCGGCGCGCAGCGTGAGGTCGAGCGCCAGCGCGACGAGGGCGCCTTTGGCGTAGTAGCTTACGACGGCGTTGGGGGTGTTTTCGTCCGGCCGGTAAAACTTGCTCCACGCATCGAAGCTCGATTCGGCCAGCGTTTGCCGTAGGCGACCGGGGCCGCGACGGACGTTGCTGATCGTCTTGGCAGTAAGCTCCAGCCAGTCCTTCAGCTCGATGGCGCCGCAGCGCAGGAGTGCCAGATCGTCGTAATAGGAGGTGAAGCCTTCGAAGGCCCAGAGCAGGGATGTGTAGTTCTCGCGTGCCAGGTCGTATGGCGTGAAGCTGGCCGGCTTGATGCGCTTGACGTTCCAGGTGTGGAAATACTCGTGGCTGCACAGGCCGAGGAAGGTCCGATAGCCCTCGCTCATCGTGCGCATGCCGTGCATGTCACGTCCTGGCAGGTCGTTGCGTGCGCAGAGCAGGGCGGTCGATGCGCGGTGTTCGAGGCCACCGTAGCCTTCGCCAAGCGCAGTGACGAGAAATACGTAGCGCGCCATCGGTGCCGGTTCGCCGAAAAAGCGGATATGCCATTCGCAAATGCGTTTGAGATCGGCGGTCAATCGCTTAAGGTCGCAATCATGGCGGCCGGTAATGGCCACTTCATGCGGCACGCCGCAGGCCTTGAAGCTAGCCAGTGTGAAGCGGCCCATCTCCACCGGATGGTCGATCAGTTCGTCGTAGCTGCTTGCCTGGTACATGCCAAATCCGTGGCGTTTGGCCGGGTTCTTTTCCCCGCGCGCCGGTTCGAGGGCGGTGGCAATTTGCCAGCCGCTATAGGCCTTGTCGTGCGGTGCCTGGATGTCGATCAGGCAGGGGGCTGTTTCGTGGCCAAGCGGACTGAGGAAGACGCTGGCGCCGTTGAAAAACGCATGCGTCTGATCCAGATGTGCGCCGCGCACCGACAGATCCCAGGCGTAAATCTCACAGGTGACGGTGAGCGGTGCGTCTGTTTTGAGGGGGGCTGCGCGCCACGTGTGCTTGTCGGTCTTGGTCAGACGAACGGCTTTGCCACCGGCTTCGGCGCGGATCGAAACAATGTGCCGTGCAAAATCCCGAATCAGGTAACTGCCGGGAATCCACGCCGGCAAGGCGAACTGTTGGCCCGCCCGGTCCGGCGTGGCAACGGCGCAAGTCACTTCGAAAAGATGCGCCTCGGGATTGGCCGGGCGGATGGTGTAGTGAATCACTGTAGTGTTTTTCATAGGGGCGGCATCGGCAGGGGGTGCTGGATTGTAAAACGATGGGCGCGCACGGCGACGAACATCGCCGGGTTTTTGTTGACCATCGTTCGGAAAGCCGAACGTCAGCGAGCGCTGGCATCCGGTTTTCCGACACTGTTCTGTAATTGCCGGGGCTGTTTTGCTCAAATAATCATATGGTTAATCGTGCTGTTTTAAGTGGCACAAGTCGTGCATAGCTTATTGCGTCAGGGCCATGTCCGCTGATCCATCCCATTAACAGGAATCGAGGAGACAAAATGTTCAAAACAACAACGCTTTTTGCTGCTGGCACACTGCTGGCAAGTACGCTGTTTTCCGTGCCGGTGTCTGCCCAGGAGCTGACCGGCACCTTGAAGAAGATCAAGGAGACCGGCGCCATTACCCTCGGTCACCGGGAGTCGTCGATTCCTTTTTCCTACTACGATGATAAACAGCAGGTCATCGGCTACTCGCAGGAACTGATGCTCAAGGTGGTTGATGCGATCAAAGCCGATCTGAAGCTGGGCAAACTCGACATCAAACTTATGCCGGTCACTTCGTCGAACCGGATCACGCTCGTACAGAATGGCACCGTCGATTTCGAGTGCGGTTCGACCACCAACAACACCGAGCGCCAGAAACAGGTCGGCTTTTCCAACACCATTTTCATCATCGGTACCCGACTGATGACCAAAAAAGATGCGGGCATCAAGGACTTTCCGGATCTCGCCGGCAAGAACGTCGTCACCACCGCCGGTACCACCTCTGAACGTTTGATCCGCAAGATGAACGAAGAGAAAAAGATGGGCATGAACATCATCAGTGCCAAGGACCACGGCGAAGCCTTCCTGACCCTGGAAACCGGCCGTGCGGTAGGTTTCATGATGGACGATGCACTGCTTTTCGGCGAAATGGCCAAGGCCAAGAAGGCCAGCGACTGGGTTGTCGTCGGCACACCGCAATCGTATGAAGCCTACGGCTGCATGCTGCGCAAGGACGACCCGGCGTTCAAGAAGCTGGTCGATGGCGCGCTGGCCAAAGCCATGACCTCGGGGGATGCCGAAAAAATCTACACCAAGTGGTTCCAGCAGCCGATCCCGCCCAAAGGCCTCAATCTTGGCTTCCCGCTCTCTGATGCAATGAAGACGCTGTACAAGGCCCCGAACGACAAGGCCTTCGAGTAAGCGTCAGTCGAAAAGTGCGAACCACCAAGGCACCAAGAGCACAAAGTTTCACCAAGAAAAACCAGGTTTTAACTTGGTGAACTTGGTGAACTTGGTGTCTTGGTGGTGAGGCTTTTTTTGCCATGAAAAGCGGGGGAAATCAATGAATTACAACTGGAACTGGAGCGTGTTCCTGCAGCCGACGGGGACGGGTGGGGATAATTATCTCGACTGGATGTTCTACGGCTTCAAGATGACGATCGCGCTATCGCTCTCGGCATGGCTGATTGCGCTGGTGCTGGGCGCGGTGATCGGTGTTTTGCGCACCGTTCCGAACAAATGGCTGTCCGGCTTCGCTTCCGCATACGTCGAGGTTTTTCGCAATATTCCCTTGCTGGTGCAGTTATTCCTTTGGTATTTCGTTTTGCCGGAACTGGTTCCGGCAAGTATCGGCAACGCCTACAAACAGAGCAATCCGCTTGTTCAGCAGTTCCTTGCGTCGATGCTTTGTCTCGGCTTATTTACCAGCGCGCGGGTTGCCGAACAGGTGCGTTCCGGGATCAACTCGCTGCCGCCCGGGCAGAAAAATGCCGGTCTGGCGATGGGCTTCACGCTCGCGCAAACCTATCGCTTCGTCATGTTGCCGATGGCTTCGCGTCTCATCGTGCCGCCGCTGACTTCCGAGTTTCTCAATATTTTCAAGAATTCGGCCGTGTGTTCGACGATCGGTCTGCTTGAGCTTGCCGCGCAGGGCCGTCAACTGGTGGATTACACCGCGCAGCCCTACGAATCCTTCATCGCCGTGACGCTGGCTTATCTGATCATCAATGTGGTCGTGATGTTCGGCATGCGCTGGGTTGAAGCACGGGTGCGGGTGCCCGGCTATATCGGAGGTAAATAGAATGTACGAATTTGACTGGAGCTCGATACCTGGCGCGCTGCCTTATCTCTGGCAGGGAATGAAGGTGTCGCTGGAGATCACCTTTATAGCCGTCGTCTTCGGTATCGTCTGGGGCACGCTGCTCGCGATGATGCGCTTGTCGTCTTTTCCTGTTCTGTCGTGGTTTGCCGCCGGTTACGTGAACCTCTTTCGCGCCGTGCCGCTGGTCATGGTGTTGCTCTGGTTCTTTCTGATCATTCCACATCTGCTGGAGAGCATGCTCGGTTTTCCGCGTGGCAGTGACATGCGTCTGGGATCGGCGATTGCCGGATTCGCACTGTTCGAGGCGGCCTACTATTCGGAGATCATCCGTGCCGGTATCCAGTCGGTGTCGAAAGGGCAGATGGCCGCCGCCAGTGCGCTGGGTATGACCTACGGCCAGTCGATGCGTCTGGTTGTCCTGCCGCAGGCCTTCCGCAACATGGTGCCGCTACTGCTGACGCAGGGGATCATCCTGTTTCAGGACACCTCGCTGGTTTACGTTTCAGCGCTCGCTGATTTCTTCGGCGCGGCCTACAAGGTCGGTGATCGCGACGGGCGTCTGGTTGAACTGCTGCTGTTCGCCGGTGCGGTCTATTTCGTGATCTGCTTTGCCGCCTCGCAGCTCGTCCGCCACTACCAGAAAAAGCTGAAGACGGCTTGATGCCGATTGAGCCATCAGGGAAATTGCAATTAAATCCAAACCCACCGCAGAGGCGCAGAGGCGCAGAGATGACGCAGAGAAAGTCAAATTCCTACCCGTATTTCGCTTTTCTCTGCGTTTCCTCAGCGCCCTCTGCGCCTTGCGGTAGGTTTTATGTCAAATGCGATTGCCCTGCTTGAACCATTGATTCCAGGAGACTGAAGATGATTTCAATCAAGAATGTCAGCAAGCACTATGGTACTTTTCAGGTGCTTACCGATTGCACCACCAGCGTCAGCAAAGGCGAAGTCATTGTGGTATGCGGCCCCTCGGGCTCGGGTAAATCGACATTGATTAAATGTGTGAATGGCCTTGAGCCGTTTCAAAGCGGCGAGATTGTCGTCGACGGTATTTCGGTCGGCGATCCGAAAACAAACCTCTCAAAATTGCGCTCACGCGTGGGCATGGTGTTCCAGAATTTTGAGCTGTTTCCGCATATGTCGATTGTCGAGAACCTGAGTATTGCGCAGGTGAAAGTGCTCGGACGTGGCGTCGATGAGGCGCGCGAAAAGGGCGCCAAGCTGCTCGATCGTGTCGGTTTGCGTGCGCAGGCGGAGAAATATCCGGGTCAGCTTTCCGGCGGCCAGCAACAACGCGTAGCGATTGCCCGGGCGCTGGCGATGGATCCGATCTGCATGTTGTTTGACGAACCCACCTCGGCGCTCGACCCGGAAATGGTCAATGAGGTGCTCGATGTAATGACCGAGCTGGCGAAAGAAGGCATGACCATGATGTGCGTGACGCACGAAATGGGTTTTGCCCGTCGTGTCGCCAATCGGGTGATTTTTATGGATCAGGGCAAGATCGTTGAAGACGACAGCAAGGATGCCTTCTTCGACAATCCGCGCTCGGAGCGTGCGCAGCAGTTTCTCGCGAAGATACTGCACCACTGATCGGCGAGCTACGGCCCATCGAAAGCATTCTTGCTGCTGTTCAATTGCGTACGGTTGAGCAGGCTCCACCGTACAATGGTTCTGTCCTGACTCCGGATCGCTGCAATGCCTGACAATGTCATGCTGAACCTGTTTCACCAGTTTTCCCGGAGGAAGACGCTGCGCCTTTTTTTTCTGCTGTTCTTGCTTTTTGCGGTCGGCTTTGGGGCCTATCGGGCGTCCGAGCGCTACGGGCTGCGCAACCTTCGTACCGATGCCAGCCATCAGCTTGATTTGCTGGCCGCCGCAATTGATAGCGAGGTGACGCGGCATGCGCATATTCCTGGCGCTGTTGGCCTCAGTCCGGAGGTTGTCGGTTTGCTTAACGCGCCACCTGGTGAGCGGCGCTCCGCAAGGCTTGCCGCCAATCGCTATCTTGAAAAATTAAATGCGCATATCGACGGCTTGTCGGTTTTTGTGCTCGACCTGGAAGGCAGGGTTGTGGCGTCGAGCGACTGGATTTACACCGACAACGTACTGGGGGCGGATTTTTCGCATCGCCCGTTTTTTCGCGCGGCTAAAATTGGTACGCCCTATCGGCAATATGCGCATGATGTGGTGCGTAATGAGCCCGGTTATTTCTTTGCGCACCCGATTCGTGACGAGCGGCAGGACTGGAAGGTGATTGGCGTTGCCGTCGTCAAGAGTGGCATTGCCGGATTGGAGCGGCGTTGGCTGGTGCAGGATGCCCCGGCGCTGATCGCCGATGGTAGCGGCGTCGTGCTGGTGTCGTCTCCCGTGCAGTGGAAGTATATGACGCTGAAGCCGCTCTCCGGTGAAGCGATGGCAGACATCCGGCGCGAGCAGTTTGATGGCCAGGTGTTCGGCACGTCATCGCTGGATATCGATGTGGATGCAGCCAGTGATGGAACGCTGGTCAGCTTTTCGGGGGCCAGTGCTTTGCCGAAAGGCATGGCCAGCGGTAGCCACGAATTCCTGGTGCTGAGTCGCCATCTTCCGGAAACTGCGTGGCGTTTGCTGGTTTTCTCCAATCTTCGGCCGGTGGTTGCCCAAGCGGTCACCCATGCTGCATTGGCCACAGTCGCTGCGAGTTGCCTGTTGTTGGGCACACTATATTTCAGGCAGCGTCGGCGCGTTTTGAGAACACGTCTGGAAGCACAGGCGCTTCTGGAGCAGGCGAACCATGCGCTGGAGCGCAATGTGGCTGAACGTACGGTTGATCTTTCCGAAGCGGTAGCCCGTCTTGAATCTGAGGTGGGCGAACGCAGGCGTGCCGAGCAGACGCTGCGCTCGGCGCAGGATGAACTGGTCCAGGCGGCGAAGCTCGCCGTACTTGGCCAGCTGGCAACCGGCATTACGCATGAGTTGACCCAGCCATTGGGCGCTTTGCGTACGCTATCCGGAAATGCGGCCGAGTTTTTGCGGCGCGGCAAGATCGATACGGCGCAAAGCAATCTCGAAATCGTTGGCAAACTGGTTGATCAGATGGGCGGAATAATCGAGCCGTTGAAAAACTTTGCCCGGAAATCTCCGGCGCGCAGTGAGCCGGTGGATGTCGGTCAGGTGGTTGCCAGCGCGCTATTCCTGCTCGATCAGCGCTTGCGTCGTGAGCGGGTAGAGGTGCGAAATGGCTGCAATGTTGGTGCAGTGATTGCTTGGTGTGATCAAAATCGACTACAGCAGGTGCTGGTCAATCTCGTTAGCAATGCGGTTGATGCCATGCATGATGTGCGTCGGCGGGTGATTGATATCGATGCGGCGCTGTCGCCCGAAGGTCGGGTGGTGATACGGGTGGCTGATAGCGGCCCGGGATTCAGTGGCGAGCAGCGGCAGCGCCTGTTTGAACCATTCTTCACCACCAAACCCGCAGGTGAGGGGCTCGGCCTTGGTCTGGCGATTTCGCAGGACATTGTTCGCGAGTTTGGCGGCGAGTTGTCTGCTGAATCGCCAGCGACTTTTCCTGACGGCTCCGAAGCGCCCGGCGTAGCCAGTGGTGCAGTTTTTGTCATCGATCTCCCGGGAAGAAGAGAGGAAGGGAAATGAGCAAAAAGCTCAAGGTGCTGATCGTCGAGGATGATCCGAATGTTCGGCTCGGTTGTGAGCAGGCGATGCAGCTTGCCGATATTGCCGTCGAGTGCGTCGCGTCGGCCGAAGAGGCACGGCGACGGATGGCAATTGAATTGCCCGGCGCGGTGATTACCGACATGCGCCTGCCGGGTATGGATGGTCTGGCTTTCCTGCGCGGGGTTCATGAACTCGACCCGGCGCTGCCGGTGATCATGATTACCGGCCATGGTGATGTCACCCTGGCCGTTGAAGTGATGCGCAGCGGGGCGTATGACTTTATCCCGAAACCTTTTTCTTCCGAGCAGCTGGTTGAGGTTGTCGGTCGTGCGCTGGAGAAGCGTGCGCTTACCCTGGAGGTTGAAACGCTGCGTCGCAGGCTCGCGCATCGTGAGGGAATCGAAAGTGCGATGATTGGCCGCTCACCGCAAATCAGCGAAGTCCGGCAGCGCATTCTTGATATCGCCGGCAGCTCGGTAGATGTGTTGATTCGCGGTGAGACGGGTACCGGAAAAGAACTGGTGGCACGCTGCCTGCACGAATACAGTCCGCGGCACGGCGAGAATTTCGTTGCGCTCAACTGTGGCGGTATCCCGGATACGCTGCTCGACAGCGAGCTTTTCGGTCACGAGGCCGGCGCCTTTACCGGCGCGCAGAAACGGCGTATCGGCAAGATCGAATACGCCGGCAAGGGCAGTTTCTTTCTCGATGAGGTCGAGAGTATGCCGATGCTGATGCAGGTCAAGTTGCTGCGTGTGTTGCAGGAGCGTGAGCTGGAACGCCTCGGATCTAACCAGTTGATTCCGGTGGCCTGCCGGGTGATTGCGGCAACCAAGGATGATCTTGGGCTGCTCGCGCAGGGCGACAGGTTTCGTGCGGATTTGTACTATCGCCTGAATGTGGCGACGATCGATTTGCCACCGCTACGTGAGCGGCGTGAAGACATTCCAATGCTGTTCGAGCATTTTGTCCTGCTTGCCGCCAAGCGACATCACCGGCCGGTGCCGTTGATTCCCCCGGAGTTGCTGCGCGATCTGATGGCCCAGTCGTGGCCGGGGAATGTTCGTGAACTGCGCAATGCGGCTGATTGCCATGTGCTTGGTCTGCGCAAGGCGACTGCTATGCCACCCGTTGCAGCGGGCGGTTTGCCGCTGGCAGATGCAGTCGAAGGCTTCGAACGCGCCCTGATTGCGGCGGAGTTGCAGCGGCACAACGGCAGTCTGGCAAGGGCCAGCGAATCCTTGAAGATTGCAAAAACAACGCTGCATGACAAGATTCGCAAGTATGGCCTGCAGTCGGGTTGAGGCTGTCAGGCATCCTCGGACTGCGCTTAAAATACATAATTATGTATTTTAAGCGCAGAGAGTCAGGCTATTTGTGCTAATATCGTCGGCTCCGGTTGAATTGAAAACAAGCCCGCGCATTCCCGTCAGGATCTTTAATGCCGCTGCCTCCGCCCACTGCCGAACGTACCCGCATGCACGCCCGTAGCGTTCAGCTCGACGGCTACAAGCGGGTTGATGGTCACTGGGACATCGAAGCGCGTCTGATCGATATCAAGGATCATGACTACCTGCTTTCGTCGAAGACCATCGCCCACGGCGAAGCGGTGCACGATATGTGGGTGCGGGTGACCATTGATGGCAAGATGAACGTCGTCGAGGCGGTTGCCTGCACCGACGCGGCACCGTACGATGAGATGTGTTTCAGTATCCATCCGGATTACTCGAAACTGGTCGGCCTCAATCTCTTTCACGGCTTCCGCAAGGCCGTCAAGGAGCTGTTTGGCGCCACGCGCGGTTGCTCGCACATCAGCGAACTGGTGATGTTCCTGCCGACCGCCGCACTACAAACTTTCGCCAGCGACGTACGTGACAATGAGGATAGTGCGCACAAGCCCTATCAGCTCGACAAGTGTCACGCGCTGGATTCGCATTCGGACGCGGTTCAGCGCTACTACCCGCGCTGGTATCGCAGCCTGAAGACCGGGTAGGGCCCCCTCCTGCCTCAAGCTCGCAACTTCAACTCAAGCAAGGAAAGCGCATGAAAATTCACGAATATCAGGGTAAGGAACTCCTGAAGAAATTCGGCGTTGTCGTTCCGCGCGGGGTGTTCTGTCAGTCCGCCGACGACGCGGTCAAGGCAGCTGAATCCCTCGGTGGCAAGGTCTGGGTCGTCAAAGCCCAGATTCACGCTGGCGGTCGCGGCAAAGGTGGCGGCGTCAAAGTCGCCAAGTCGCTGGACGAAGTGCGTCAGTACGCCGGCCAGATTCTCGGCATGCAGCTCGTGACGCATCAGACCGGACCGGAAGGCCAGAAAGTGCGTCGCCTGCTGGTCGAAGAAGGCGCCGACATTCGTAAGGAGTACTACGTTGCTGCGCTGACCGATCGCGCCACGCAGAAGGTCGCCATGATGGCCTCTTCCGAAGGCGGCATGGATATTGAGGAAGTTGCACACAGCACGCCAGAGAAAATTCTCAAGGTATTCATTGATCCGGCTGTCGGCCTGACCGATGCGCAAGCGACCGAACTGGCCAACGGCATCGGCGTTCCTGCCGACTCCGTCGCCAAGGCTGTTGCAGCACTGAAGGGTCTGTACACCTGCTATATGGAAACCGATGCTTCGCTGGCGGAAATCAACCCGCTGATTCTCGAAGGCAACGGCAACATCAAGGCGCTTGACGCCAAGTTCAACTTTGATTCCAACGCGCTTTATCGTCAGCAGGAAATCGTGGCTTACCGCGACCTCGACGAAGAAGATGCTGACGAAGTTGAAGCCTCGAAGTTCGATCTCGCCTACATCGCGCTCGATGGCAATATCGGCTGCCTGGTAAATGGTGCCGGTCTGGCGATGGCGACGATGGACACGATCAAGCTGTTCGGCGCCGAGCCGGCCAACTTCCTCGACGTTGGTGGCGGTGCAACGACCGAGAAGGTGACTGAAGCCTTCAAGATCATGCTCAAGAACCCGAAGGTCAAGGGCATTCTGGTCAATATCTTCGGCGGCATCATGAAGTGCGACACGATCGCCAACGGCGTTGTTGCCGCGGCGCGCGAAACGCATCTGTCGGTGCCGCTCGTCGTACGCATGAAGGGTACCAACGAGGATATGGGCAAGCAGATTCTGAAGGATTCCGGTCTGCCGATCATCACGGCCGATTCCATGGCTGAAGCCGCCACCAAGATCGTTGCTGCGGTCAAGTAAGGGAGCCACTACATGTCGATTCTGATCAACAAAGACACCAAAATCATCACCCAGGGCATCACCGGCAAGACCGGTCAGTTCCACACTGAAAAGTGCCAGGAATACGCCAACGGTAAAAACTGTTTCGTCGCGGGTGTGAACCCGAAGAAGGCCGGCGAGTCGATCTTCAACATTCCGATCTTCGGTTCGGTCAAGGAAGCCGCCGCGCAAACCGGCGCCACCGTCTCCGTCATCTACGTGCCGCCCCCGGGCGCTGCCGCGGCGATCTGGGAAGCTGTTGAAGCCGACCTCGATCTGGCGATCTGCATCACCGAAGGCATCCCGGTGCGCGACATGCTCGAACTGCGCAACAAGATGAAGAAGAAGGAAGAAGCCGGCGGCAAGAAGACGCTGCTGCTTGGACCGAACTGCCCGGGCCTGATCACGCCGGACGAAGTGAAGATCGGCATCATGCCCGGCCACATCCACCGCAAGGGCCGCATCGGCGTCGTCTCGCGCTCCGGTACGCTGACCTACGAAGCCGTTGGGCAATTGACCGAAATCGGTCTCGGCCAGTCGTCGGCGGTCGGTATCGGCGGCGACCCGATCAACGGTCTGAAACACATCGACATCATGCGTCTGTTCAACGACGATCCGGATACCGATGCTGTCATCATGATTGGCGAAATCGGCGGTCCGGACGAAGCCGAAGCCGCGCTGTGGTGCAAGGCCAACATGAAGAAGCCGATCGTTGGTTTCATCGCTGGTGTAACGGCTCCGGCTGGCAAGCGCATGGGTCACGCCGGTGCGCTGATCTCCGGTGGTGCCGATACGGCCGATGCCAAACTCGCCATCATGGAAGAGTGCGGCTTCACTGTAACGCGTAACCCGTCGGAAATGGCCAAGCTACTCAAGGCTTTACTCAAGTAGGCGGTATTGCTTCAACAAAAAAGGGCAGACTGCGGTCTGCCCTTTTTGTTGAAGCAACGATAAAGACTTCACCACCAAGACACCAAGGGCACCAAGGTTTACCAAGAAAAGCATGGTGAAACAGATGGGTAAACTTGGTGTCTCTTGGTGCCTTGGTGGTTCGCTTTTTCGCGTCGTCTGGCGACTAGCGCGATTCCTTGATCACCCGGCCACCGCGCGACTGGATCGGGCGGGCATTGTTCTTGTAGATTTTCCCGAAGCCGGCAATCTGCTCTTTCGAGGCTTGCGTCGGCGTCTTGAGTACCAGCCAGAGCACGCCTTCCGAACAAGGCGGTGTGGTCAGCGAGCCGATGTAGGTGAAATAGCTGCGTTTTTCCGGCAACAATTGTGTGGGGTCGATCTTTGTTTCGGGCTTGTCGACCGGCTTGTTCTGTTCCAGTGGCAGGTTGTTCCACAGGGTGCGGATCAGACTTTGTTCCTTGCCGGCCTGCAGCATTACGGCGACCACCGCGAGCTTGCCGGCTTTCGATTTGTGCACCAGGTGGGCGACCATGTCGTAGGTCTTGCCGTTGATTTTTTCCTCGCTCGGCTTGTGGAAATGGAACTGCAGCAACTCGTAGTCCTCGCCATCGACCGAGATGCTGCCGGCGCCCGCCACATTCACCTGAATCGTATGGCCGTTATCGACAATCGACAGCGGCACGGCCTTGTAGGCGAAGCGGATCGGCGGTAGATCGGCGCCGATGGTTTCGCGGATGTCGATCGGCGACTGGCGCTGGCCGATGCCGCAGACGGCGTAATCTTCGCTCAGCTTGCCCCATTTTGCGGCGCCGGTCTTGCCTTCGTATTCCCAATGGGCGGGGGGCGGTGGGGGTGGCGCAGGCGGGGCTTCCTCTTTGCCGGTTTTGCTTTTCTGCTTTGCGGTCTTGCTGTTCTCAGCTACGACCGGTGGGGGTGGTGCTGCCGCCACGGTCGGCTCAGGGGCAAGTTTTTCCTTGCAGGCGAAGTTGAATACGGTTTCGGCCACCGAGTCCGGGATGACGGGCGTCGCGTCCTTGCTCTCGAAGTTTTCTGATTTGAGCTCGCTGCCGTTGCCGGCGAGGTATGTCCGGCGGACCGGCAACATCAGTCGTTTGCTGCAGTGAAATTCACTCAGTACAGTCAGCCGGCTGAACGAGAAAGCGCCGGAGTCGATAATTTGCGGCTTGGCGTAGCTTTCACGATACCAGACGCGAAATTTGTCGTCAGTAACGCGAACCAGGCTGGCTGTATCGACTTCGACCTTTGTACCGGTTTTTTTGCCAATGCTGCTCCAATTCGCTGCTTCAGCGTGCAGCGGCAGCAGTGCAGCGGCGATCAGCGGCAGCGCGAGAGGCAAGCTGTTGGCGGCATGGCGGTGCAGCCGGTCAATGGCTTGGTGTAGCAGTCTTCTGGGCATGGCGGCGGCTGTCTGTTTGTTTTTACAGGGAGATCGAGGCTTGAGAAACTCCCGGCGATTATAGACGTTTTGGCTGGATTGGCCGCGGCTGACAGCGTCAGTCGAATTGCCGGTAAAATTGCCGCAGGCCATACCCCTGCAGTTTCACGACGAGACCTGACGATCGCTCCCCATGCTGGAAATAATCAATGCCCCTGGTTTTTCGGTGGCTGTACTACAGATCGTTCTGATTGACATCGTGCTCTCCGGCGACAATGCCGTGGTCATCGCCCTGGCTTGCCGCAACCTGCCGCCAGCACAGCGCCGTCTGGGTATCCTCTGGGGGGTGGCCGGTGCCGTTGGCCTGCGAATACTCCTCACCTTCTTTGCCGTCGGGCTGCTCAGTTTTCCCTGGCTGAAGCTGTGCGGTGGCCTCTTGTTACTGTGGATCGGCATTCAGTTGCTGATCCCGGAAGATGAGGGCGGGCCGGATATCCAGTCGGCAGACCATCTGTTGGGGGCCATCCGGACAATTATCGTGGCGGACTTTGTGATGAGTCTCGACAACGTGATCGGGGTTGCTGCCGCGGCCAAGGGGAATGTCTATTTGCTTGGTTTCGGCCTGGTTGTCAGCATTCCATTGATCGTCTGGTCCAGCCAGTTGATCCTCAAGTTGATGGAGCGTTATCCGGTTGTTGTCATTTGCGGCGCCGGCTTGCTGGGCTGGGTCGCCGGCGAAATGATGATCTCTGACCCCGCGCTTGGGGGCTGGGTGGCGCTGCAATTGCCTTCGGCGCACTATCTGGTGCCAGCGCTGGGGGTTTTGCTGGTGGTGGTGACCGGCAAATGGATTGAACGCCGTCATGCCGCCCGGCGTGATTTGACGATCATTTAGCGAGCATAGCCATGCCCATTTTTTTGAGCGAAAACGATATCGGCCAATTGCTGACCATGCCACTCGCGCTGGCGTCGATTGAAGCGGTACACCGCGAGCTGTCGCTCGGGCAGGCCTGTGACGTGCCACGGCAACGCACCCGGCTGCCACAGACGACGCTGCATATCCTGCAGGGAGCCGTTCCGGCGCAGGATGCGATCGGTTACAAGGCGTACACCAGTAACCGTGCCGGCGTACGCTTTTTGCTCCATCTTTATAGCGCGTCGACCGGCGGCCTGCGCGCTGTTATGGAGGCCGACCGCTTGGGCATGATGCGGACCGGTGCTGCTTCCGGTGTCGCGACGCGCTGGCTGGCCCGGCCCGATGCCGAAGTAGCCGGTGTTTTCGGTGCCGGCTGGCAGGCTGAGGGGCATATCGAAGCACTCGCCGCTGTCCGTTCCTTGCGGCGGGTCAAGGTGTATGCGCGCAACCGGGAGCGACTGGATACTTTCTGTACGCAACTGTCCCGGCGTCTTGGGATCGCTGTCGTGCCGGCAGCGTCGCCGGAAGACACGGTGCGTGGCAGTGACATCGTGAGTACCATCACCACCTCGGCGACCCCGTTATTCGACGCGGGGTGGTTGTCGCCGGGTACGCATATCAACGCGGCCGGCTCCAATTCGCTGATCCGCCGGGAGCTTGGTGAAGACGTCCTGAAGCGCTGCCGGACGATTGTTGTCGATAGCGTTGAGACGGCGCTGCATGAGTCCGGTGATTTGCTGCCTTTGCTGGAAAAGGGGCGTTTGCACGCGCGTCAGTTGGTCGAACTGGGCGACGTGATTATCGGGCGGCACGGCGGTCGTCTGGCGGCCGATGAAATCACCCTGTTCGAGTCGCAGGGCATGGCAATACAGGATATTGGATTGGCGGCGCGGCTTGAGATGCTGGCCCGCGAGCGCGGTCTGGGCGTCGAGTTGCCTTACGGCGGGTAGCGCTGGCTCGGGCTGCGTCAAAGCAATATTTGACGAATCTCATGCGTGACTGTAAGAATGCGGAACAGGCTCCTGTTTCTCCTTCCCATTTTGCCGCCGGCAACGGCTTTGGGAAGGCCGGGATGGTGGGCCGGCACCGATTCAAAATGACAAGCCTGATACAGGCGGCATGTGGGGGCTGACGATGCGCAAGGCGGGATTCTGGAAGACTGACTGGTTTCTCGGGTTGCTCGTGACCGTTGTAATGCTTTTTGCGGGCAACAGTGATCTGATTCGGAGCCTGGAGCGCAAGGCCTACGATCTTGGCGTCCAGGCGTCGAGCCGAACGCCGCTCGACCGGGTGGCGGTAATTGCGATTGACGACGTCTCGATTGCCAATCTGGGTCGCTGGCCGTGGCCGCGCGACCGGCATGCCAAAATGACCGACATGCTGGCCGCCGGCAAGGCCAAGGTGATTGCCAACACAATCTTCTTCTTCGAGCCGCAGATTGATCCTGGTTATACCTACGTCACGCGTCTGCTTGATCTTTACCGGCAGGCGGCTGAGGCGGAAGCGCCTGTGCCACAGGTCGAACAGATCGGCGCGGTGCTCAAGGAAGCGGAGCTGGCCTTGAATACAGACCGTATTCTGGCGGATAGTGTGGCCCGGGCGGGTAACGTTCTGTTGCCCATGCTGTTTGTGCTGGGTGAGCCGAAAGGCCGTGTCGATAAGGTGCTGCCTGAGTTCGTTGTCAAGAATAGCTTGCCGCAGGTCGACGATAAAACCGGCGATGTGTGGCCAACCCTCTCGGTGCAGGTGCCGATCGAGAGCCTCGGTGGAAAGGCGCTGGCGATCGGTCATTTGAATGCCAACGCCGATGTGGATGGCGCCATTCGCACCGAGTCACTGGTGCTGCGTCATTTCGATCAGTACTTCCCTTCCCTGTCACTGATGATCGCCGCCAAAAGCCTGAATCTTTCGGCGACGGATATTCGCGTACAACTGGGCCAGGAAGTTCGTCTTGGCAAACTGCGTATTCCGACGGATGCAGAAACGCAGATGCACACCTTTTTTTACAAGGATCAGGACGGCAAACCCGCTTTCCAGGTTGACTCCTTCTACGACGTCCTGACCGGCAAGATTCCGGTCAGCAAGTATGCCGACAAGATCGTCTTGATTGGCGCCACGGCTGCCGGCGTCGGCGCTTCTCAGGTAACGCCGGTGTCGCCGGGTATGCCGCCGGTGCTGACCCTGGCGCATGCGGTGTCGAGTATTTTGCAGGAGCATTTCTTCGTTACACCGGCGTGGGGCGTGTGGGCCTCGCTGGCCGCTTTTGTTCTGGTTGCGGCTTATCTGATTGCCCTCTTGCCGAGGCTGTCGGCCGGGGTCGGGGCAGTCGCCACGGCGCTCATTCTGATTGGTCTGCTTGGTGCGCATTTTGGCCTGATGGTCGGTGCAGCCCTCTGGATTCAGCTGATGGCGGCAGCCGCCTTGTTGCTGGTCGGGCATGTTCTGCTGACGACCAAGCGTTTCCTGATGACCGAGCGCGGCAAGGAAAAGTCGGAAGCTGATTCGGCCGATTCGAACCGCATGCTCGGCCTCGCCTTCCAGGGGCAGGGGCAGCTCGACATGGCGTTCGACAAATTCCGCAAGTGCCCGCTGGATGATTCGCTGATGGAGAACATCTATAATCTTGCGCTTGATTTTGAGCGCAAGCGGCAGTTCAACAAGGCCGAAGCCGCCTTCCGTTACATGGCCGATTTCAATCCGAAGTTCCGTGACCTTGAGCAACGGATCAACCGTGCCAAGGTGATGTCCGAAACGGTGATGCTCGGCGGCGCCGGTGGTCGAACCAACGCCAGCATGCTCGATGGCGGGCAGGTCGAGAAGCCGATGCTTGGCCGTTACCAGATCGAAAAAGAGCTTGGCAAGGGCGCCATGGGCGTCGTTTATCTTGGCCGCGATCCGAAGATCAATCGGGTCGTGGCGATCAAGACAATGGCCTTGTCGCAAGAGTTCGAGGCGGACGAACTGCTTGAGGTCAAGGAGCGCTTCTTCCGGGAAGCCGAGACGGCGGGGCGCCTGAATCACCAGAACATCGTCACTATGTACGACGCCGGTGAGGAGCATGACCTCGCCTATATCGCGATGGAGTTCCTCAAGGGCAAGGATCTGGTTCCGTGCACCAAGCCGAATGCGCTGCTGCCTTTGCCGCAGGTGATGAGCATCGTCGCCCGGGTGGCCGACGCGCTCTCCTATGCGCATAGCAATAGCGTGGTGCATCGTGATGTGAAACCGGCCAACGTCATGTACGAGCCGGAGTCCGATCAGGTCAAGGTGACAGATTTCGGTATTGCCCGTATCACTGATTCGTCAAAAACCAAGACCGGCATGGTGCTTGGTACGCCCAGTTACATGTCGCCCGAGCAGTTGTCAGGGAAAAAAATCGATGGCCGTTCCGATCTTTTCTCGCTTGGTGTTACTCTCTATCAGATGGCATGTGGTCAGTTGCCCTTTACTGGCGACTCGATGGCGCAGCTGATGTTCAAGATTGCCAATGAGGCGCAGCCGGATATCCGGACGGTGAACCCGCTGGTGTCGGATTGTCTGGCGGCGATCATCGACCGGGCGTTGTGCAAGGATATGGCACAGCGTTACCAGACCGGCGACGAAATGGCGCGGGATTTGCGCGCATGTATGAACCAGGCACCGGCCTCGCACGCCGAAGTCGATATCGAATTTTAGGGAGAAGACGTGGCCAACAGTTTAAGCGACGCTCTTGAGATTGTTGTCCGTACCGATCCGGGGATGGTGCGCGGACACAATGAGGATGCGGTATTTGCCAACCCCAGTCTCGGGCTGGCCATATTGGCGGATGGCATGGGCGGCTACAATGCCGGCGAGGTGGCTAGCGGGATGGCGACCACCCTGTTGTCGACCGAATTTGACAAGGCTTTCAGAGCGACGGCGCCGCATACGCTGGAGGCCGGGACGGGAGCGCCATTCGCTCATCGCTGCATCCTCGAAAAGATAAGTGCAACCAATTCGGCGATCTTTAATGCAGCCGAGAGCCAGCCGCAGTATGCTGGCATGGGTACAACACTGGTTACGGCATTGTTCTATGACAATTGCCTGACCGTGGCGCATATTGGTGATTCCCGCCTGTACCGTTTACGCGGTGGAGAGTTCGGGCCGGTCACGCGGGATCATTCCCTGCTCCAGGAGCAACTGGACAGTGGCATGATTTCGGAAGAAGAAGCGCGTCATTCGCAGAACAAGAATCTCGTGACGCGAGCTTTGGGCGTTGATCCCGAGGTTGAAACCGAGATGCATGATTATGACGTGCAGGTTGGCGATATCTACCTGTTGTGCTCAGACGGATTGAACGACATGGTCGAAGATGACGAGATCCAGCTGACCTTGCAAATGCTGGGCGCCAATCTTGAGCTTGCGGCAACGCAGTTGATCCAGATGGCGAACGACAATGGCGGGCGTGACAACGTTTCAGTGATTCTGGTAAAAGTATTGCGCGAATTTCCCGTCGCCAAAGGGTGGTGGGCGAATTTCATGGCATGGTTTAGATAAGGACGGAAAGACGATGGCAAAGCTGATACTGAGCATGGACGGCCTGGTTCTCAAGGAGATTCCGCTGATCAAGGAGCGGATGACGCTTGGCCGCAAGGCGCACAACGATATCCAGATTGACAATCTGGCGATCAGCGGTGAGCACGCAGCGGTGGTGACAATTCTCAATGACTCATTTCTTGAGGATTTGAACAGCACCAACGGGACACTGGTTAACGGCCAGACCGTCAAGAAGCATTTCCTGAAGAATGGCGATGTCATCGAGCTGGGCAAGTACAAGTTGAAGTACGTTGCGGAGCAGACGGCGCAGGCCGAGGCGGCCGACTTCGAGAAAACCATGATTCTGCGGCCGAATATGGTCAAGCCGGCTCCTGCGCCGGCAGCGACGGTGGCACCCGCAGCAGCAGCGGCTGCGCCGGCGCCGGCCGTACAGAAAAGTTTCGGTGACACGCAGTCGGGCGGGCTGGTACCGCCGCCCATCCCGGCGCCTGCGGCATCGGCAGCGCCTGTTGTTTCCGGCGCGATCCAGTTGCTGAACGGCGCCAATGCCGGCCGTGAAATGGAGCTGACCAAGACCTTGACCACACTGGGCAAGCCGGGCGTCCAGGTGGCGGTCATTGCCAAGCGGCCGCACGGCTACTTCATCACCCACGTTGAAGGCGCACAGTTCCCCGTGGTGAATGGCAAGGCGCTGGATGCTCAGGCGTACGCACTCAGTGACCACGATGTGATTGAAATTGCGGGGATCAAGATGGAGTTTTTCCTCAAGAGCTGATGATCGAGCGACAGCCCGGAAAGGTGGAAAATTGAAGAAGCATCTTATCCGGATAGCGCTTGGCTTGTTGTTATCGCTGGTTTTTCTCGGCCATGCGGCGAGGGTCTATCAGATACCCCTGGTCAGCACGCTTGATGCGTTTGTCTACGATACCCGCCTGCGTCTGACAACGCCGGGCGGAATTGACGAGCGTGTCGTCATCCTCGACCTCGATGAAAAGAGCCTGGCCGAGGTAGGTCGCTGGCCGTGGGGTCGCGATAAGCTGGCGACACTGGTCACCAAACTTTTCGATACTTATGGTATTGCGGTTCTAGGCTTTGACGTTGTTTTTGCCGAGCCGGACAATAGCTCCGGCTTGCAGTCGCTGGAGTCGATTGGCAACGGGCCGCTGAAAAATGATGCGGCGTTTCAGTCGGCACTCAAAAGCCTGCGCGGGCCACTTGATTTTGACGATCGTTTTGCAGCAGCCTTGCGTGGCCGTCCGGTGGTGCTCGGCTACTACTTTACCAATATTGATGATGCGCACAAAAGCGGCGTATTGCCCGAGCCGGCAATGCCGGCGGGTACCTTCAAGGGCAGGAATGTCGCCATCACTTCGTGGAATGGCTATGGCGCCAATCTCCCCGAATTCCAGAAAAATGCCGTGCATGCGGGGCACTTCAATCCCATCGTCGATTTTGACGGGATTTCGCGTCGGGTGCCGATGCTGGTCGAGCATGATGGAAAATATTACGAATCGCTTTCTCTGGCCATGGTGCGTCTGCTGCTGCAAAACCCGCCGTTGACGCCGGGCTACCCGGAAGAGGGTGCGTTCAGTAGCCGCAGCTACAACGGCATGGAGTGGCTCGATTTGTCCACCGAGCGCGGCCGTGTACGCATTCCCGTCGATGAAAATGCGGCCAGTCTGATTCCCTATCGCGGCTTGCAGGGCAGCTTCCGTTATCTGTCTGCGGCCGATGCGCTGGCCGGGCGACTCAAGCCGGAGCAGCTGCGTGGCAAGATCGTACTGCTCGGTACGACCGCGCCGGGGCTGATGGACTTGCGCTCGACGCCGGTAGGAAGCACCTATCCGGGGGTCGAGATCCATGCCAACCTGGTGGCCGGGATGCTCGATGCGTCAATCAAGCAGAAGCCGCCCTACGTGTTGGGCGCCGAAGTCCTGCTGCTTGTTTTTTGCGCGCTGTTGCTGGCCTTTCTGCTACCTGTTCTGTCGCCGCTGTACGCCAGTTGCCTGGCCTTGGGTGCCCTGTCTGCTGTGGTCGTCTTCAATCTCTGGTTGTGGTCGGCCGGGCTGGTTCTGCCGCTGGCGTCGACCTTTACCGTGATCCTTGCCCTGTATGCGCTGAATATGTCCTGGGGGTATTTTGTCGAGTCGCGCAGCAAGCGGCAATTTACCGATCTGTTCGGCCAGTATGTGCCGCCCGAGCTGGTCGATGAAATGGCGCGCGATCCGGAGCGCTACAGCATGGAGGGTAAGAACGAAGAGTTGACTGTTCTTTTTTCCGATGTGCGCGGTTTTACAACCATTTCCGAAGGGCTTGATCCGAAGGAGCTGACCCGTCTGATGAACGAGTACCTGGGCGCCATGACGCAGGTGGTTCGCAAGAACCGTGGCACGCTCGACAAGTACATCGGTGACGCGATCATGGCTTTCTGGGGTGCGCCGGTGGCGGACGTCAATCATGCGCAGAATGCCGTGAGGACGGCTCTTGAGATGCAAAGTGTGTTGCGCCAGCTTGACGAGCCTTTCAAGGACCGTGGCTGGCCGGCTTTGCACATCGGGGTCGGGATCAATACCGGGACAATGACGGTCGGCGATATGGGTTCGCCGGTACGAAAATCCTACACCGTGATGGGTGACGCCGTAAATCTCGGTTCGCGCCTGGAGTCGATTACCAAACAGTACGGCGTCGGCATCATTGTCAGCGAGACGACAAAAGCGGCAGTCAAGGACATTGTGTATCGGGAGCTTGATCGCGTTCGCGTCAAGGGTAAGGACGCACCGGTCGGCATCTATGAACCCCTCGGCGAACCGGCCTTGCTCGACAAAGGGATCCAGGACGAGCTCAGGTTGTGGAATCAGGCCTTGCGCCTCTATCGTGCGCAGGACTGGGATCAGGCAGAATTGCAACTTTACAATCTGTCCCGCATGAGTCCTGACCGATATCTTTATCAGTTGTACACGAAACGCATCGGGCTGCACCGCGCCAATCCGCCAGGCTCTGGCTGGGATGGTGTGACGACGTTTGAGACAAAATAGACAGCGTGCCTTCTTTCCATGCAGAAGCAACGCTAAGCATGGTTATGGTCAAATATTCAGTGGCTGCCTGAGCAGCCCGCCGGAGACAGAATGAAAGTCAGAATTCTCGGATGCAGCGGAGGGATTGGAGGGCGCCATTTGCGGACGACCTCGATGCTCGTCGACCACGATATCCTGATTGATGCGGGTACGGGGGTTGCCGATCTTTCGCTTGCCGAACTGGCAATGATCGATCATGTTTTCATTACCCATTCCCATCTTGATCACATTGCTTCGCTGCCCTTGATGATCGACTCCATTGCCGACATGCGTGACAAGCCGCTGACGGTATATGCAACTGACTCGACGCTTGAAATCCTCAAAAACCATATTTTCAACTGGGCCATCTGGCCGGATTTCAGCGAGATACCGAGCCGGGAAAAACCGGTCATGCAGTACAAGGCCGTTCGTCTCGGGAAGACGGTTCGTCTCGGTGACCGCAGCATCACGCCGCTGCCGGCCGAACACACCGTGCCGGCTGTTGGTTATCACCTCGATTCAGGGGTCGGTAGTTTTGTCTTTACCGGCGACACGACGATAAATGACGCGTTTTGGCCCGTCGTGAACAAAATCGCCAATCTGCGCTTTCTGGTCATTGAAACAGCCTTTTCAAATCGCGAAAAACGCCTTGCCATGATGTCGAAACATCTCTGCCCCAGTATGTTGGCTGAAGAGCTTGCCAGGCTGGTCCGCGAGGTGGAGATTTTCATTACCCACCTTAAGCCCGGTCAGATCGAACTGACGATGAGCGAGATTGAAGAGTTCGCCGGCGATTTCAGGCCAAAGATGCTACAGAACAATCAGGTCTTCGAGTTTTGAGCGCGTACGAACGCATCCGAAAGTGATGGTGATGATTCCAAGTCCTGTTAATGCAGATTTTTTGCGTCGTTTCCAGCCGATCAGCGCACTCTCACCCTCCCGCCTCATCGAACTGGCGGGCCTGTGCAGCGCCGAAAAAGTGCAACGGGGATTCGATCCTTTCCGTTTGCGTGGCCCACAAGGGCAGTCGGTCTATCTCTTGTCGGGGGAGTTGAAGATCGCTTTTTCTGACGGGTCTTCCAGCGTCCTGGTTGGCGGTAGCGAGGTGTCGGTGTGGCCACTGAGCAAGCTGGCGCCTGCCGTGCTTGATGCCAAGGCGATTACCGATGTCGAGTTGCTGCGAATTGATGATGAAGTGCTCGACATCATGATGACCTGGGATCAGTTGACCGCCGGTAGTGAATCGTCCGCGCCGCTCCCGGATGCGACTGACTGGCGCATGATGTCCGGCGCTTTTCGTCTGCAGAGCCTTACCGACGGGGCGTTATCGCGTCTGCCTTCGGCCAGCATCGATGCCCTGTTTCAGCGCTTTGAGCGGGTCCGGGAAGCGGCTGGTGAGGTCATTCTGCGCGAGGGGGATGAGGGGGATTTCTACTACATCATCGAGTCGGGGCATTGCGAGGTGACGCGCAAGGTTGGTGGCGTCGAGATGGCGCTCGCTGATCTGAAGGCCGGCGATGCTTTTGGCGAAGAGGCGCTGGTTGCCGAAAATCGCCGTAATGCCACGGTGCGCATGAAGACTGCTGGCGTGCTGTTGCGACTGAAGAAGCAGGACTTCATCGAATTGCTGCGTGAGCCACTGCTCAAGCGCCTGTCATGGGAAGAAGGGGGCAAGCACGTGGCTGCGGGCGCCGTCTGGCTTGATGTGCGTTATCCGTCGGAGTATCAGCATGACCGCTTGCCCGGTGCCGTCAACGTGCCTTTGAGCGAGATTCGCAACGCCATCGGCCTGCTCGACCGCGAGCGGGAGTATGTCGTGTATTGCCAAAGCGGCCGGCGCAGCTCGGCGGCTGCCTTTCTCCTTTCTCAGCGCGGTTACCGTGCTAGCTGGCTTGAAGATGGCCTGGCCGCAAGTCGCACTTCCTGAGCAAAATTCAAATGGCAGCCAATCAAAAAATGGAAAACAGCAACGCAGGTGAGATGAGTGGCCGTCTGGTATTTTTGAAAAACCTGCAGACGGTAACCAACAAGATTCATGCGACCAGTAACATTGACGAGATCATGCTCGAAATGTCGCAGGATATCTGCGAGCTCTTCAACTGCGATCGCCTGACGATCTATGTGCTCAGCGAAGACAAGCAGAGCGTCGTCTCCAAGGTGAAGACCGGCCTCAATTCGTTCAAGGATCTGAAGCTGCCGATCTCCGAGCAAAGCGTCGCCGGCTATGTTGCCGAAACGCGCAAGGCGGTCAACATTCGCGATGTTTACGACGATGTTGAGCTGACCAGTTACAGCCCGCGCATGCAGTTTCTCAAGGAGGTCGACAAGCGTACGGGCTACCGTTCAAAGCAGATGCTGGTTGCACCGATTCTTGACGCGCAGAATGGCGCATTGCTCGGTGTCGTCCAGCTGATCAACAGCCGCTCCGATGCGGCATTTTCAGCCGTCGCCGTTGAGGGCGTGCAAAGTCTAGCGCAAACCTTGGCGATTGCATTTACCCAGCGGCAGAAGCCGCGGCAGTCGGTACGTTCGAAGTACGATGGGCTGGTCGCCGATGCGGTGATTTCGGCCGACGAGCTGGATCTGGCGCAGCGCTCGGCAAGGCGCAAGGGCGTCGATCTGGAAGATGTCCTGATGAAGGAATTCCAGGTCAAGCTGCCGGCGATTGGCGCATCGCTGTCGAAGTTTTTTTCGGTGCCCTACGAGCCGTTCAAAGGGGATCGCATCAAGCCGATGGATCTTCTGAAAAACCTCAAGCGCGATTATGTGGAGGCAAATCATTGGCTGCCGATTGAAGAAACACCGGAGGGCGTCGTCGTCATCTCGATGGATCCAGAGCGGATCAAGAGTTCGAGAGTGGTCAACAACATCTTCCCGAAAAGCCGCATCGTCTATCGCGTCACGACCAATCGTGAATTTGCGCAGACGATTGACCAGTATTTCGGCGCCTTGTCCGATATCGCTTCGGTGGGTGACCTGTTGTCCGATATGGGTGACGAGGAGGCGGGCGATCCGGGCAGCGCCAGTACCGATGACCTGGCGGCTGCCGCAGACAACGAACTGGTTCGTCTGGTCAACAAGATCATCATCGAAGCCTATCAGCAGGGCGCCTCGGACATTCATATCGAGCCCCGGCCGGGCAAGGAAAAGACACTGATCCGTTTCCGCAAGGACGGCTCGCTGTCGCCCTATATCGAAATTCCTGCGTCGTATCGCAGCGCCCTGATTGCCCGTATCAAGATCATGTGTGATCTTGATATTTCCGAGAAGCGTAAACCGCAGGACGGCAAGATCAAGTTCAAGAAATGGGGGCCGGTCGATATCGAGCTGCGCGTTGCCACGGTACCAACAGCGGGGGGCATGGAGGACGTCGTGATGCGCATTCTGGCTGCCGGTGAGCCGATTCCGCTCGATGACCTGGGGGTGACGCCGCATAATCTTGAGCGGCTCAAAGCGATTGTTTCCAAGCCTTATGGTCTGTTCTTTGTCTGCGGCCCGACTGGCTCGGGCAAGACGACGACCCTGCATTCGATCCTGAGCTTTATCAACAAGCCGGAAACCAAGATCTGGACCGCCGAAGACCCAGTGGAAATTACGCAGAAGGGCCTGCGGCAGGTACAGGTGAACAAAAAGGCCGGGCTGGACTTTGCCACCGTGATGCGTTCCTTTTTGCGCGCCGATCCCGATGTGATCATGGTCGGTGAAATGCGTGACAAGGAAACCGTTTCAATCGGCATCGAAGCCTCGCTCACCGGTCACCTGGTCTTTGCCACCCTGCACACCAACAGTGCGCCGGAGTCGATCAACCGTCTGCTCGACATGGGGATGGACCCCTTCAATTTTGCCGATGCGCTGCTTGGCATTCTCGCGCAGCGCCTGGCCAAGCGGCTGTGCAAGTCGTGCAAGGAGGCCTACCAGCCAGCGCCGGAGGAGGTCAAACAACTTGTTGCCGCCTATTGTGAAGACATGGCCAATACTGACAGCTGGAAAAAAGATCCGAAAGCGGCCGCCGAAGCCGTGCACGCCGAGTGGCTTGCGCACTACGCAAAAAATGGAAAATTCACGCTCTATCGCGCCAAGGGCTGTGATGCCTGTAATGGCAGCGGGTACAAGGGACGGGTCGGTCTGCACGAACTGCTCGCCGGGACCGACCCGCTGAAAAAGCAGATTCAGGAGCACGCCCGCGTTGCCGAACTGTTTGCTACGGCATTGAATGAGGGTATGCGCACGCTCAAGATGGACGGTATTGAAAAAGTCATGGCTGGCATTACCGATATCAAACAGGTACGTTCCGTCTGCATCAAATAGGAGTACGTCACGTGGATACGACCGATGATCTGTTCCGGCGGCTCGATCAACTCAATGCGATTGGCGCCGCCCTGTCGAGCGAACGCAACATCGATCGCCTGCTCGAAAACATCCTGCTCGCCGCCAAAGCGATTACCCATGCCGACGGCGGAACACTTTATCGGGTAAGCGAAGATCTGCAGTCACTGCGCTTCGAGATCGTACGCACCGACTCCCTGAATATCGCCTATGGCGGCACTACCGGCGAGCCGATTTCGGCGAAGTTTCCCGATCTGCCGCTCTATCGCGACGATGGCGAACCGAACAATTCGATGATCGCTGCCTATTCGGCCATCCATGCGGAAAGCGTGAATATTGCCGATGCCTATACCGAAGCGGGTTTCGATTTCTCCGGCACGCGTAAATTCGACCAGATGACCGGCTATCGTTCACAGTCCTTTCTCTCGGTGCCGATGAAGAATCACGAGAACGAGATCATCGGCGTGCTCCAGTTGATCAATGCGATTGATCCGCAAACCGGCGCTGTACAGGTGTTTTCAACGGCCGATCAGCGTCTGGCCGAATCGCTCGCTTCGCAGGCCGCCGTCGCGCTGACCAATCGCCAGTTGATCAGCCAGCTGGAAGCGCTGTTCGAGTCCTTCATCCATCTGATCAACTTGGCAATTGACGAAAAATCGCCCTATACCGGCGGCCACTGCCAGCGTGTTCCCTCCCTCACCATGATGCTCGCCGAAGCGGCGGACGCAGCGACTGATGGCCCGCTGGCCGGCTTTTCGATGACCGACAAGGATCGCTACGAACTAAAGATTGCCGGCCTGCTGCACGATTGCGGCAAGGTCACGACACCGGTGCACGTGGTCGACAAGGCGACCAAGCTGCAAACCATTTTTGACCGCATCCAGATGGTCGACACGCGCTTTGAGGTGATCAAACGCGACGCCGAAGTCGCCATGCTGCGTGCCGTGATGGCCGGCGAGGCTAGTGCCTCGGCTGAGCGCCGCCTGCAGGAGCAGTTGCAGGGCATGGACGAAGACCGTCAATTCCTGCGGCGCGCCAACGTTGGCGGCGAATCGATGAAAGCCGAAGATCAGGAACGTGTGCGCCGCATTTCGCGGCAGTATCGCTGGCGCAATACCGAAGGGCGCGAAGTCGAGTTTCTCACCGCCGAAGAGCTTGAGAACCTGACCATTCGCGCCGGCACGCTCACTCAGTCCGAGCGCGAGACGATCAACTACCACATTGTCGCCACGATCAAGATGCTTGAGTCGCTGCCCTGGCCAAAGCACCTCAAGCGCGTACCCGAATACGCCGGTGGCCACCACGAGCGGATGGACGGCAAAGGCTACCCGAAAGGCCTCAAGCGCGACGAAATGTCGATCCAGGCCCGCATCATGGGCATCGCCGACATCTTCGAAGCCCTCACCGCCCGCGACCGCCCGTACAAGAGTGGCATGAAACTTTCAGAGGCACTGCGTATTCTCAGTAATTTCCGCGACAACGGCCACATCGACCCCGATCTGTTTGATGTTTTCGTGCAGCAGAAGGTGTATTTGAGATATGCGGAGGAGTATCTGGATGTGGCGCAGATTGATGAAACTGGAATCGTAGCGTCGGGGTGAGTGCCTGGAGAATTTCCAATTTGGATATGAATAACTTGCTGGTGCTGCAGGCCAGTGGAGTGACAAAAGATGAGGTTGGTTGACGATTTTTGTCACCAGGAAGCAGTTGTCTTTTATGGGCGCTAGTGTCTGCAGTGTCTTGATCTTGGCACAGTTCTTGATACAATCAAATCAACGGTCTTTTGCCGTTGCT
>JBIKLY010000096.1:0-11770 GCA_044359525.1 Rhodocyclaceae bacterium
AAGGTAAGCATGGTATAAAAAATATACCCTTATTGGTTTGATTTCAAGTGCCGTGAGCGATGGGGGCAGACTTGATCGATCTGCCAAACACGGATCAATTCACGCTGAACACAGTGGCACCAGACGATTTTGACTAAAGGTTGGTGATCGGCCAAAGTCGACATTCGACCCTATAGCATCTGTTGGCCGTTGTGGAATCTAAACCAGCCGCAGGCAAACGCTACACGCATTTACAGGCGGAGAAGCTGGGTTAGCTTGACGGGCGTACCAATATTGATGCACTGCAGACCATGAATCCTGTCCTTGATGTTCGATTCTTCTGCACCGATGCGGGTAAAGAGCCGGTTCGGGAGTGGCTGAAGGAACTAACCCCGATTGACCGCAAGGCCATCGGGGAGGACATCAAGACGGTGCAGTTTGGCTGGCCGCTGGGAATGCCCTTGGTGGATCATATGGGCGGCGACATATGGGAATTCGGGTCAGGCTGAATAACCGTATAGCGCGCGTCCTGTTTGCCCTGGAAGGAAAAACGATGATTCTGCTACATGGCTTCATCAAAAAGCAGCAAGCCACACCAAAACCGGATCTCGACCTTGCAAGAGATCGTCTCAAGCACTTACGAAGGAAATGACCATGGGCAAAAAGAATATCGGCAGTAGTTTCGACGACCTTCTGGCCGAAGATGCGATGCTCGAAGAAGTTACAGCAGTCGCGCTGAAACGGGTTATTGCTTGGCAAATCGCTGAGGAAATGAAAGCCCAGCACCTCACAAAAACCGCGCTCGCAAAACGCATGCATACAAGCCGTGCCGCCTTGAATCGCCTCCTCGATGAGGAAGATTCAAGCTTGACGCTTACAACGCTGGCAAGCGCTGCGGCCGCGCTTGGAAAAAACATCAATATCAGTTTTTCTGCCGCGTAACTCGCCAGCGAGGTTGCGAACGTCCACTCCGGTTTTAAGGGAATGCGAGCATACAACTGCCGGTCGCGCCATCAGCGGTTCAACGGCAGGTATCAGAGTGGAGCAGTCCCTGGCACGATCACTCACGGACAGCAGTTCGGCCTGATCGGCCATTGGTAGTGCGTGCCTTGAGCGACAGCAACAATGCGTATTGCAGCCGTACGATAACTTTCGACGAAAAAGTAGGGGTCAAAGAGTACGGGCGAACGCTTACCGAAAACCGCTACTCACCCTATCGGCCTTGGATTCAACCGGCGGATGCAACACACTAAAAACTGCGTAGGCAGAAGGAGTGTTGGCGCGCAGGTGACAATCTCCATCAGATTGCGAACCTGTTTGATCGAAAACACAAATCGGATAGTTTTTGTTTTTTACTTTTCCAGATCCGCAAGTTGCGCCGGCCACAGTCGGGACGTGTGATAAACCCGCAGAATCTCAACCGTGCTATCGACAATTCGATACGGCACCACGTAGGACAGTCCCTCAATGACCAACTCGCGGGTGCCGTGGATGCGCCCGAGCCGGCCCGACTCCGGAAAGTTTTCTAACGCTTCCACCTGGCGAATGATCTCGTCGCCGACCTCGATGGCGGCCAGAAGGTTGTCCTCTGCAATGTAGTCAACAATCTGTTCGTGATCCTCTTCAGCCAACGGGCGCCACTTAACCCGCATGCCCGGCTTTCTTCAGCAGTTCGGCGCGTTTAATCGCCCATTTGCTGGCGACCTGCTCATGTGGCATGGAGGGGCGCGGATCATCAAGAGCAGCCTGCACGCCGACTCGGAACGCCTTGTCGTACGCGGCAGCCTGGTGGGTTGCTTTCAGCGCAGCCGACTTATCGGGCCTGGCGGCTCGATCCTGCTCGCGCTCGTCCGGTCGCCACTGCGCAACCGAAAAGTGACCGCCTTCCAAGCCCAAGTCACGCACAATCTCGAACGCTTTAATCGGATTAACGAAACGCCGAACTTCTTTCGACACGGAAGCAATAAGCGTCGCCGGCCCCTGGCGCGTTTCGAACTCCAGTGCAAACATGCTGCCGATCGGCCGCAAATTAGCTGACAACACGCCGCCTGCGGAAGCAGCAGAACGTGCTTGGTCAATAGTGAACGTTTTCATGGCATTTCCAATAATAACAACAACGCATTCTATTATATTTCGTGCAATTCCTATAATCAAACGTTACCGCGTGTGGGCATAACGCTCGAAGCACTCGTTCGACGAATGGGTTAGCTGCCGTTCGCAGTAATTTTGCACTGAACGGCAGCTAACCCGCCCTCTGCAGACTCACACGGAGGACGGGCGGAGCGGCGACAATGGCCGAGCTGCTGTCAGTCGATTGCGGAGTGATCGGATTCCCCGGCGAACTACGCTTGATGGTCGGTGATGGCCACTTCCGTCCCCTCATCACCGCTTCCGACAGATTTATCCCCCCTTCAAACACCGACCGAATGCGCTGCACTGCACCATTGTGGATTGCGGTGCGTGGATTTGGTGCGATTGTTTCTACAGGCTTTTTGGAAAAAATATTAATAATCATGGCGTTGCTATTCTGGCACGGTGGTTGCAATGGCGTGTGCTGAGCCTCTTGCGCTAGTGCAGGAGGCCGCGCCTGGTGCATCGTGGCGGTTTGATGTTTCCTGAAACCTGACTGGAATTCAAAATGGATAAGTCATTCTGGCAAGCTGGCCACCGGCCGACCTTACTCGCGGCTTTCCTCTACTTCGATCTGGCTTTTATGGTCTGGGTCATGCTCGGCCCGCTCGGCGTGCAGATTGCCACCGACCTTGGCCTGACGCACGCGCAAAAGGGCCTGATGGTGGCGACACCCGTGCTGGCCGGCGCCATTCTGCGTATCGTCATGGGGCTGGCGGTTGATCATCTGAAACCCAAGATGGCCGGCGCCATCGGTCAGGTGATCGTCATCGTCTCCTTGTTCGTCGCCTGGTACTTCGGCATCCACAGCTACGAGCAAACGTTGATCCTCGGCGTCTTTCTCGGTGTTGCCGGCGCATCCTTCGCGGTGGCGTTGCCGCTCGCTTCGCGCTGGTATCCGCCCGAGCATCAGGGAACTGCCCTCGGTATCGCCGGTGCCGGCAATTCCGGTACGGCGATTGCCGCGCTGGTCGCGCCGAGTCTGGCGATTGCTTTCGGCTGGACCAACGTCTTCGGGCTGGCCTTGATCCCGCTGGTGCTGGTTTTCATCTTTTACCTGATCGTCGCCAAGGATGCGCCTGAGTGCCCACCGCCGAAATCCTTCGCCGA
Organism: Rhodocyclaceae bacterium; assembly: GCA_044359525.1. Taxonomy (GTDB): domain Bacteria; phylum Pseudomonadota; class Gammaproteobacteria; order Burkholderiales; family Rhodocyclaceae; genus CAJBIL01. The sequence continues at coordinate 3,220 of JBIKLY010000096.1, forward strand.
GTACATGAAGGTGCTGAAGGACAAGGACGCGTGGTGGTTCATGTTCTTCTACTCGGTGACTTTCGGTGGTTTTGTCGGCCTCGCTTCGTCGCTGACCATCTACTTCAACACCCAGTACGGGCTCGACGCCAAGATGGCCGGCTTCTTCACCGCTGCCTGCGTGTTTGCCGGTTCGCTGGTGCGGCCGATTGGCGGCAACGTCGCTGACCGCATCGGCGGCATCAAGAGTCTGTCGGTGATGTACGTGATTGCGGCGATTTTTCTGGCGATCGTCAGCTTCGGTTTGCCGGAGGCCTGGATGGCGCTTGCTGCCTTCGTTTGCGCGATGCTTGCGCTGGGCATGGGTAATGGCGCGGTGTTCCAGCTGGTGCCGCAGCGTTTCCGCAAGGAGATTGGCGTGATGACCGGCCTCGTGGGCATGGCGGGCGGGGTAGGGGGCTTCTATCTGGCTTCGTCGCTCGGCTACGCCAAGCAGGCAACGGGCAGTTACCAAGTCGGTTTCCTGATCTTCGCCGGCCTCGCCATCCTCGCGCTGGCCGGCCTGACCGGGGTGAAAACCCGCTGGCGTACGACGTGGGGTGCATCGCATCTGACGGCTGCGAGAATCTGATTTGGCGGTTGCGGCGTAATCCAGGAGTTAGAGGCGAGCGTTGTTTGTGACAAATCGTTCGATTTGACCGAATCGAACGATTTGTCTATATTTGCTGTCTTGGTGTTGTCTCGATGCTGTTTTTGAAAGGGGCCTCGTATGCAAACCTTTACCGCCAATGAAGCCAAGACCCGTTTTGGTGAGTTTCTTGACCGCGCGCAGCGCGAGCCGGTGCGTGTGATGCGCCATGATCGGGTGGTGGGCGTCATGGTCAGCGCGCAGGACTATGAAGCAATGCGCACATTTTATGCCGACCGGTTGCGCGACACGCTGCGCGAGAGTGCGGCAGGCGCCGTAGCGAGCGGTCTGAGCGAGGAAAAGCTGGCCGCCCTGCTGGCCGATGAAAGCTGAGTCTGCCCTGCCGGCCTGCTATGCGCGGGTGGTGCTTGATACCAATGTGTTGCTGAGTGCGGCGCTTTCGCCTGACGGAGCGCCCGCGGTGCTGGTGGATAGGCTCTTGCTGCACGGGCGGCTGGTGTTTTCAAAAGCCACTTTTGCAGAGTTGGAAAGCCGGATGTGGAAGCCGAAATTCGATTGTTATCTGCCCATCGAGCGACGCCAGCGCCTGTTGCGGGATTTTGATGCCAGTGCGCTCTGGGTCGAGGTCTTGCCTGCGCTGGCAGCGCAGCGCTTTTCGCGGGATACGAGCGATGACGCCTTTATCCATGCGGCGCTGGCCGCTGGCGCCTGCCGGCTGGTGAGTGGCGATGACGATCTGCTGTGCCTTCACCCCCTTGAAACCTTGCATATCCTCACGCCACGCGCGGCACTGGATGAACTCAATCAGGGGTCACCATGAACGGCAACGTGCCTGATGCTGAAGGCATCGTAGCCGGATTGCCGGATTTGAAAGCGCGTCGAAAATGCCCTTGATCGTCTCCGTCGGTCACGCCTCTCTCACCGGTCCGCGCGAGCGTAACGAGGACTTCTGCGGCCTGGCTACGCCGGAAGGCGTGGAGCTGGAGAACAAGGGCTTGATCGCTGCGGTTGCCGATGGCGTGGGCGGCCACAACGGCGGGCGCGAGGCCGCCGAATACACGGTGCGCGGCTTGCTCTCCGATTACTACGCGACGCCCGATACCTGGAGCGTGCCGAAGGCGCTGGAGAAGGTCCTGGTGCCGCTCAACCGCTGGGTGCTGGCCGAGGGTGGCCGTCAGCCGGACCTTGTCGGCATGGCAACGACGCTGACCGTGCTGGTGCTGCGCGGCCGGCGCTATGTGAGTGCGCATGTCGGCGATTCGCGCCTCTACCTGCTGCGCGAGGGCGTGTGCACTCAGCTGACGGTCGATCATGTCTGGGAGCATCCCGAACTGAAGAACGTGCTGTCGCGCGCGGTCGGGCTGGATCGGCATTTCCAGCTCGATTTTGTCGACGGCGAGTTGCAGGAGGGCGACTGCTTTTTGCTCTGTTCGGATGGCGTCTGGGGTGTGCTTGGCGATGCGCGAATTCGCGAGACGCTGCTCGCCCATCCCGATGCACAGCAGGCGGCAGCCTCGCTGGTCAGCCTGGCGCTGGCGGCGGGTGGCGAGGATAACGCGAGTGCAGTGGTGACCAGGATTGAGCAATTGCCGCCGCTCAATCTGCGCGATTCGCTCGAAGGCACGGCACGTTTGCCCTTGCCGCCACGCTTCAAACCGGGGCAAACATTCGACGGGCTGCGCATCGAAGAGGTGCTGCACGATTCGCGTGCGACGCTGCTTTATCGTGTGACCGACGTCGATTCCGGCCAGCCGCTGGTGCTCAAAACCCTGCGCCCGGAACTGACCGACGATGCCGACGAAATACGTGCGCTGATCATGGAGGAGTGGCGGGCAAGGCGCGTCGTTTCGCCTTTCTTCGCCCAGCTGATTCCGGCCGAGCGGCGCAGCTGCCTCTATTACCTGCAGACCTGGCACGAAGGCGCGACACTGCAGCGCATGCTCGATACCGGCCTGCATTTTTCCATCGGCGAAACCGTACAGCACGGCATCCGGCTGCTCAAAGGGCTATCCGGATTGCATCGCCTCGATATCGCGCATCGCGACATCAAGCCGGACAACATTCACATCGGCCGTGACGGTCGCCTGCGCATCCTCGATCTCGGGGTGGCCGTCAGCCTGTCGGAGGACGATGCCACGGCCGGCAGCCCGGGTACGCCGAGCTACATGGCGCCCGAACTCTTCTCGGGTGAAAAGGCGCTCGCTGCGCACGATCTCTACGCCGCCGGCGTGACGCTTTATCACCTGCTCACCCGCAAATATCCTTACGGCGAGGTCGAGCCCTTTCAGCACCCGAAATTCGGCGAGCCGATGTCGCCGACGCGCTACCGGCCGGATATTCCTGGCTGGCTGGAAAACGTTTTGCTCAAAGCGGTGTCGAAAAACCCGTCGCAGCGTTTTGAAACCGCCGAGGAATTCCTTCTCGCGCTCGAACGCGGCGCCAGCCGGCCGCTTGGCCGCCCGCAGGTAACGCCGCTGGCGATGCGCAATCCGGCGCTTACCTGGCGCATTATTGCGGGCGTTTCCATTTTTCTTAACCTGCTGTTTTTGATGTTTTTGATGCGATAAAGAGAACCCATGATGAAAACAGCCCTCATTCTTTTTGCCCACGGCGCGCGTGATCCCGAGTGGGCCAGCCCGATGCGCCGTGTCTGCGCGGCAGTGCGCGAGCAGGCACCCGCGCTGCGTGTCGAACTGGCCTTTCTCGAATTCATGACGCCGGAACTCGCGCCTTGCGCCGAAGCGCTGCTTGCCGAGGGATATACCCGTATCGTCGTGTTGCCGATGTTTATTGCCCGGGGCGGCCACCTGAAGCGTGACGTACCTTTGCTGCTGGATGACTTGCGGGAGCGCTACCCGCAAGTGCGTTTTGAACTGGCGTCGGCGGTGGGTGAGGCAGAGCCCATTGTCCAGGCGATGGCCGCACACGTGCTGGCGCTGGCGGCAGCCGGATGAGCTAGCAGGGGAACAAAATCGTGCCGAGTTTCTTCGGTTCGTTGACCAGATCGGCCAGTGTGTATTCGTCGAGTTTTGCGTAAAGCGATTCGAAAGCGAGGACCACGATCGAGGTGAGCCGGCAAACCGGCGCGATCTTGCAGCTTGACGGGTCGTCAGACAGGCATTCGACAGGCGGGCTGTTACCTTCGCTGGTGCGTACAACCTCCCCGAGCCGGATCGTTTCCGGTTCGCGCGCCAGGCGTATGCCGCCCCCCTTGCCGCGTACCGATTCGATGACGCCCGATTTCGCCAACTGGTGCACCACCTTCATCAGGTGATTTTCCGAGATGCCGTAGGCGGCAGCGATTTCCGGGATTGTCGCCAGCCGGTCCCGCGCCAGGGCCAGAAACATCAGCACGCGCAGGGTATAGTCGGAAAATGTCGTCAGTCTCATGGATTTTTCCCCGGCGATATAAGCAGTAAATAAGATATTGCTTTGTAAAAATGAGGGTGCTACGATAAAGCTGTATTTATTTTACAGCTTTAAGGTGGCGGTGACTACCGCGATAGAAAGTCGAATAAAGATGAATCCGTTAATGCCGTCTGTGCCATTCGATGCCGAGGCCGTGCGCGGCCTGTTGCGTCAGGTCGTCGACCCCGAAGTGGGTGTCAACATCGTTGATCTCGGTCTCGTTTACCGGATTGATTTCACCCCGCAGCGGCTACTCATTGAGATGACGATGACCTCGCCGGCCTGCCCGATGGGCGAGATGATCATGGACGACGCTTATGCGGCACTTGCCGCCGGCTTGCCGGAAGGCTGCGTTCCGGAAATTGTCCTGGTCTGGGAGCCGCCGTGGGATCCGTCGATGATGAATGAGCGGAGCCGGGAGAATCTCGGCTGGTCGGCAGCGTGAGTGCCTGACATGGCAAATGATCTGCGCCCGTTGGCCCGTCTGCCGATCCTGCTGCTTGGCATGTTTTCGCTGATCGGCGGTGTGCTGGCCGGGTTGGCACGCCTCGATTGGGCGGTGCCGGACGTCGCGCTGGCAGCGGCCGGCGGCCACGGTGCATTGATGATTTCGGCATTTTTCGGCACGGTGATCAGCCTGGAGCGCGCGGTTGCCCTCGGGCAACGCTGGGCCTATCTGGCGCCTGCAATGGCGGGCGCCGGTGGCGTGGCCTTGCTGGCGGGTGCGCCGCTGGTACTGGCGCAGGGTTTTGCGGTGCTGGCCGGGGTCGTCATGGTCGCCGCCAGCGTCGCGGTACTGCGTCGTCTGGTCGCGCCCTTTACCATCGTGCTGGCGATTGGCGCGCTGTGCTGGCTGGTCGGCAATCTGGCCTGGCTGGGGTCGGGGGCGGTGAATGTGGCCGTGCCGTGGTGGCTGGCTTTTCTCGTGCTGACCATTGCCGGCGAACGGCTGGAGTTGAGCCGCTTCATTCAAACGCCCGTTGCGGCGCAGCGTGTCTTCCTTGGCATCGTCGCGACGGTGGTTGGCGGTGCTGTGCTGAGCTTCTGGCAGGGTAGCTTCGGACTGGTGATTTTTGCTGCGGGCTTGCTTGCGCTGGCGCTCTGGCTGCTGCGTTTCGATATCGCCTGGCGCAATGCACGACGCGACGGTTTGCCGCGCTTCATCGCCATCTGCCTGCTGGCTGGCTATGTCTGGCTGGTCCTGGCCGGTCTGCTCGGGCTGGCCGGCGGCTTTGAGGCAGGCCATGCGCTGCGTGACAGCACCTTGCATGCGGTCGGTCTGGGCTTCGTTTTCTCGATGGTCTTTGGCCATGCGCCGATTATTTTCCCGGCGGTGGCGCGTGTGAAAATTCCTTATCATCCGGCGTTCTACCTGCCGCTGCTGGTGCTGCATGCGTCGTTGTTGCTGCGCGTTGTTGGCGGCGTCGGCGGTGAGTTTGTTGTCTTGCGTAGCGGTGGTCTGGCCAATGCGATTGCCTTGCTGCTGTTCATCGCCACGATGCTGATCAGCGTGCTGCGGGGCAGGAAAGGTGCTGGATAATGGGTCTTACTGTTGAACCCGGTCTGCAGATTTTTCACGCCGCCGCCAGTGAAAACCGGACTGCCGAGCGCGTGCTGTCGGTGCGTTACTGGACGCCGACGCTGCTCTCGTTTCGTACGACGCGCAATCGCGGATTTCGCTTTACGCCGGGCCACTACGCGCGCCTCGGCCTCGACGCGGGCGACGGAACGATGGTCTGGCGCCCCTATTCGATGGTCTCGGCGGCTTACGATGAGTATCTCGAGTTTCTTGCCGTGCTCGTTCCCGGCGGCGCGTTTTCGGCGCCGCTGGCCAGGTTGCAGGTGGGCGACACGATCCATGTCGAGAAGGCGAGTTACGGCTTTCTCACCGTCGATCAGCTGGCTCCCGGGCGTGATCTGTGGCTGCTGGCGAGCGGCACCGGGCTTGGGCCGTTTCTCTCCATCCTGCGCGACCCGGTGGTCTGGCAGGGTTTTGAAAGATTGATCGTCGTGCATAGCGTGCGCCAGTCGGCGGAGCTTGCTTATCGCGACGAAATCGCGGCACTGGCCGATGATCCCTTGTTCGCCGAGAGCGCTGCGCAGCTCGTCTATCTGCCGGTGGTAACGCGCGAGCTGGGCGCAACGGCGCTGGCATCGCGTATCCCGCAATTGTTCGCCGACGGGCAACTGGCAGCGGCGGCGGGCCGGCCGATCAGCGTCGATGCGTCGCGCCTGATGATTTGCGGCAATCCGGAAATGGCGCGCGAGTTGCGGCAAATGCTCGGTGCGCTCGGTTTCGCCACCAACCGCCGTGGCGTCGCCGGGCAGATGGCTTTTGAGAAGTACTGGTAGGCCAACCTGGAATAAGGGAAACAAACATCATGTCGCCCCGTCTCTCGCTCGACAAAAGCAAACTCAAATTCCTCCTGCTCGAAGGCATCCATCCTTCGGCTGTCGAGGCGTTCAACCGTGATGGTTATCACCACCTGGAAACGCACGCCCAGGCGCTGGTCGGCGATGAATTGATCGCGGCGATCCACGATGCGCATTTCGTTGGCCTGCGTTCGCGTACCCAGCTCAGCGAAGCGGTGCTCAGTGCGGCGCCGAAGCTGACGGCGATCGGCTGCTTCTGCATCGGCACCAACCAGGTCGATCTGCAGGCCGCTGCGCGGCGCGGCATTCCGGTCTTCAATGCGCCGTTCTCGAATACGCGCAGCGTTGCCGAATTGGTGCTCGGCGAGATCATCATGCTGCTGCGCGGTATCCCCGAGAAGAGCGCGCTGCTGCATCGCGGCGGCTGGATGAAGAGTGCCGCGCATTCGTACGAGGTGCGCGGAAAAACGCTGGGCATTATCGGCTACGGCCACATCGGCACGCAGATCGGCGTGCTTGCCGAGCAGCTCGGCATGGCGGTGGCTTTTTACGATATCGAAGCCAAGCTGGCGCTGGGTAATGCCCGGCCGGTGCATAGTCTCGACGAGTTGCTGGCGGCGGCCGATGTCGTCAGCCTGCACGTGCCGGAAACGCCGGCCACACAAAACATGATCGGCGCACCGCAACTGGCGCAGATGCGGCGTGGCAGCCATCTGATCAACGCTTCGCGCGGCACCGTGGTCGATATCGCGGCACTGGCCGAGGCGCTCGATTCGCGCCATTTACAGGGCGCGGCCATCGACGTTTTTCCGGCCGAGCCGAAGGGCAACGACGATCCCTTCGTGTCGCCGCTGCTGCGCTTTGATAACGTCATTCTGACGCCGCATATCGGCGGTTCGACCGCCGAGGCGCAGGCCAATATCGGTGTCGAGGTGGCGGCCAAGCTGATCCGCTACAGCAACAACGGCTCGACTGCTTCGGCGGTCAACTTCCCTGAGGTTTCCCTGCCCGAGCACACCGGCAAGAGCCGCCTGCTGCACATCCACAAGAATATCCCCGGCGTTCTGGCGCGCATCAACGAACGCTTCTCGCTGGCCGGCATCAACATCGCTGCGCAATATCTGCAGACCAGCGCGGAGGTGGGTTATGTGGTGATCGACGTCGATGCTGCGGCCAGCCAGATTGCCCTTGACGAGCTTGCCGGTATTGAAGGTACGATTCGTTGCCGGATCCTTTATTGAAATGCATCAGGAACAACACTCAGGATGAAACGTCATCAGCAATTGCAGGATTTATCGCGCGAGCATCATGGCGCGCTGCAACTCGCACTGCACGCCAAGCGCGCTGTGCTGTCGGGCGATGCGGCGCGGATTGCCGCGTCGGCGGCGGCTTGTGTCAATGCTTTTGCAGCAGAACTCAACCCGCATTTTGTCGTCGAGGAAACGACCTTGCTACCGGAGCTGGTGCAGAAGGGCGAGCACGATCTGGTGCAGCGCACGCTGGCTGAGCACGAAGAAATGCGGCAACTGATTGCGCAGTTGAAAAGCCCCGATGCGACCACGCTGCAACGCTTTGCTGAACTGCTGAGCGCGCACGTCCGCTTTGAGGAGCGTGAGTTATTTGAGGTTGCGCAACGCTACCTTGAGGCAATACCCCGCTTGCCATGAAAAGGACTCGGCGGGCTCCGGCTGGAGCCCGCCTTGCCCGGCCAGCTGAACGCTGGCATTCGTCCTCAGAGTGAGGAATTCGAAATCGGGTGTGTAGCCTGCAAATGCTGATAAACGACTGCCCAATGACCGGCGCGCTCGGTCTGGCCATGTTCCAGCGCGTCGTTGAAGTCGTCGAGCACCATGGTGTGCAATTGCACGACGCCGAGCGGCGTCTTGAGTAATTCGCAGCCCATCTCGGCCGCGCAGATCAGGGGGATGTGCTCGTGTTGCGCGATGGCCTCGATTTCATCGTTGTCGAGGTCGCTGAAATCCATGCAATCTTCGAGACAAAGCATGATGTTCTCCAGTCACGTTCGGTGGTTCAATGCCGGGGGCTGCGTGCTGCAGTGTTCCGGCTCCGGTGCTGGCATATTCTCGTTATTTTCCCGCCTTTGTTTGTTGCCCGACAGCAGGCTTATGGGTGGGGGAAGCT
>JBIKLY010000097.1:0-11758 GCA_044359525.1 Rhodocyclaceae bacterium
TGCTGCGCCAGGTAGCCCAGCGCATGCGCGCCGTGGTGCGCAAGGACGACACGCTGGCCCGCATCGGTGGTGACGAATTCGCGCTACTCATCCCGCGCATGAAATCGATCGAAGGGACAACGCGGGTAGCCGAAAAAATCATCGGCGCACTCAGCCTGCCCTTCATGGTCGACGAAGGAACGGCAAAAATCGGCGTCAGCGTCGGAATCGCCATCTATCCGCAGCACGGCACCGACGCCGCCACCCTGACCGCCAATGCCGACCGCGCCCTCTACCGCGCCAAAGCCGAAGGGCGCAACGTCTGGCGCTTTGCCGAGACGGACGTGGCAGATGCATAGAGCAATCGCACTTAAACACCGCCCCCAACGCAAAGACGCAAAGACGCAAAGAAAAAATATATGCAAGAATTTGACTTTCTCTGCGTCATCTCTGCGCCTCTGCGCCTCTGCGTTAGGTTTTTAAGTCAAATACAATCGCCCCGGGCAAAGCATAAGCCCACCCCGCAGCACGGCCGATCGCGATAAAATCACGGCTTGACCTTTTTGGCACTTGCCGCTGGCAAGGCTCATTGAACCGCTCCCGGAGGAATCATGCCCATCGTATCCATGCGTCAGTTGCTCGACCACGCCGCCGAAAACGGCTACGGCCTGCCCGCCTTCAACGTCAACAACATGGAGCAGGTGTGGGCGATCATGGAAGCCGCCGCTGAACTCGACGCGCCGGTGATCATGCAGGCCTCGGCCGGCGCCCGTAAATATGCCGGCGAAGCCTTCCTGCGCCACCAGATCCTCGCCGCGCTCGAAGCCTACCCGAACATCCCGGTGGTCATGCACCAGGACCACGGCCAGTCACCCGCGGTTTGCATGTCGGCAATCCGCTCGGGCTTTTCGTCGGTGATGATGGACGGCTCGCTAACCGAAGACGGCAAGACGCCGGCTTCCTACGAGTACAACGTTGAGGTCTCGAAGAAGGTCGTCGAGTTTGCGCACGCCATCGGCGTCTCGGTCGAAGCTGAACTCGGCGTACTCGGTTCGCTGGAAACGATGCAGGCCGACAAGGAAGACGGCCACGGCGCTGACGGCCACATGACGCGCGAGCAACTGCTCACTGACCCGGATCAGGCCGCCGATTTCGTCAAGCAGACCAACTGCGACGCGCTGGCCATCGCCATCGGCACCAGCCACGGCGCCTACAAATTCACCAAGAAACCGACCGGCGACATTCTCGCCATCGACCGAATCAAGGCCATTCACGAGCGCATTCCGAACACCCATCTGGTCATGCATGGTTCCTCCTCGGTTCCACAGGAACTACTCGCCGAAATCCGCCAGTTCGGCGGCGACATGAAGGAAACCTACGGCGTGCCGGTCGAAGAGATCGTCAAAGGCATCGCGCATGGCGTGCGCAAGATCAACATCGACACCGACATCCGTCTGGCGATGACCGGCGCCATCCGTCGTTACCTGGCAGAACATCCCGACAAGTTCGATCCACGCGACTATCTCAAGCCGGCGCGTGAAGCGGCGAAGAAGATCTGTCTGGCGCGCTATCAGTCGTTCGGCTGCACCGGTCAGGCGAGCAAGATCAAGGTCATCGCACTCGACAAGATGGCTGAGCGTTACAAAAAGGGCGAACTGAACCAGATCGTTCGCTGATCGGCACAAACGCATCGCGGCATTCCCTTGGAATGTCGCGTTTTTATTTTCAGCACCACTTCGAGATTAACCATGCACGCCAGATTCGAGGCCATTGGATTCGAGGAACATCCGCTGCGTCAGCGGCTGAACAACGAGTTCCACGCTCGCCCGCCGATCCCGCTGACCGGCCCGATACTCGTTTCGAGTCTCGCCTTCAAGCATGAAGATTCCGGCGCTGTTGGCGAGAAAGAACACCTTTCCCGACTCTGCCAGGCCAACGTCTGCAATTTCATCGAAAGCTCGGACACGCATCTGATGCTCGACGCGGGCGGCTTCCGTATGCGCTGGGAGTTGCATACCGAGTTTTCCAGCTACACCTTTTTCCGCCAACTTGTTGCCGGCGAAGCGCTGAGTCCGGACGCCACCGCATTCGACGGCGTCATGCCGGAATGGCTGTCGGCCATTCCGGGCAATTTGCTGGTTGCCACACATATTGAACTGCGGCCGGCAACTGAAATCTCCCCCGAATCGGTTACCGCCGGCCTCTCACCAACCGGCCGCTCGATGGTTGCCGCACAGGTGGCCGATGGCGCGGCTTGGGTATTCACCGACTTCATGTTCGACAACGGTTTTTCGCGCTTCCTCGTTCTTGATGTTTCGCTCACGCAGCGGCAGGCCGGGCGCACCGTGCAACGACTGGTTGAAATCGAGACCTACCGCATGATGTCGCTGCTCGGCCTGCCGGTCGCCAAGGAAGTTGGTCGCTGGCTGTCCGGCGCCGAAAAACAGCTGGCTGAAATGATGGATCACATCGGCCATGCCCGCACGCCGGAAGACGAACGCGCGGTGCTCGCCACGCTGTCGACGCTGGCGGCCGAGGTCGAGCATTCGGTCGCGCGCACCACCTTCCGCTTCGGCGCGTCACGCGCCTACGACGGCCTCGTCATGCAGCGCATCGAAGAACTGCGCGAAACACGGATCTCGGGCTTCCCGACGCTCAACGAGTTCATGCTGCGCCGCCTGCTGCCGGCAACGAATACCTGCGCAGCAATGGCACGCCGCCAGGACGATCTCTCGGGTCGCGTCGCGCGCAACAGCCAGTTGCTGCGCACGCGTGTCGACATCGAACTGGAACGTCAGAATCAGGAACTGCTGGCGCAGATGAACAACCGCGCCAAACTGCAACTGCGTCTGCAGGAAACCGTTGAAGGCCTGTCAGTCGTCGCCATCACCTATTACGGCTCGCAGCTCGTGCAGTACCTGGCAAAAGGCGGCAAATACCTGTTTCCCGCCCTGTCGCCCGAAATCGCCACGGCGGTGTCGATCCCGCTGATCGCCATCCTATCGCTGTTCGGCATCAAGCGCATGCGCAAAGCGCTGGCGCAGGAAGAAGAAGCCACCTCCTGAGAGGCCGTAAAAAAATCAAAAACTTACCGCAGAGGCGCAGAGGAAACGCAGAGATTTCGCAGAGAAAATCTCTAAAAATAAATGGTTTTCTCTGCGTTTCCTCTGCGCCTCTGCGCCTCTGCGGTAGGGTTAATGCATTTTTTTACAGATTCTGAGCACTCAACAATCTGCCTTATAATCCACCCCTCAATTTCTGCCTCTACGGATCATCAAGATGACTCAAGCCCTTTTCGAATCGACCATCAAGAGCCTGCCGCTGCTTGGCCGCGGCAAGGTGCGCGACATTTACGCGATCGACGCCGACAAGCTGCTGATCGTCACCAGCGACCGCCTGTCGGCCTTCGACGTCATCCTGCCCGATCCGATTCCCGGCAAGGGCAAGGTGCTCACCGAACTGGCCGGATTCTGGTTTGAAAAACTGGCGCACATCCTGCCCAACCAGCTGACCGGCATCGACCCGGAAACCGTTGTCGCCGCCGACGAGCGCGAGCAGGTACGCGGCCGTGCGCTGGTCGTCAAGCGTCTGAAGCCGCTGCCAATCGAGGCCGTCGTGCGCGGCTACCTGATCGGTTCGGGCTGGAAGGATTACCAGGACACCGGCGCTGTCTGCGGCATCAAGCTGCCCGCCGGACTCAATCTCGCCGCCAAGTTTGCCGAACCGATCTTTACGCCAGCGACCAAGGCCGAAATCGGCGACCACGACGAAAACATCTCGTTCGAGCAAGCGCAGATCAACTGCGGCGCCGTCCTCGCCGATGTGTTGCACGGCACCGGCAAGAACGGCGCGCAGATTGCCACACAGGCACGCGACGCGGCCATTGCGCTCTACTCTGCTGCAGCCGACTACGCGGCCACACGCGGCATCATCATCGCCGACACGAAATTCGAATTCGGCGTCGACGCTACCGGCACGCTGCACCTGATCGACGAAGCGCTAACCCCGGACTCGTCGCGTTTCTGGCCGGCCGACAGTTACCGCGAAGGCAGCAACCCGCCGTCGTACGACAAGCAATACGTGCGCGACTATCTGGAGACGCTGGACTGGAACAAGCAGGCACCGGGGCCGGCCTTGCCGGCCGAAGTAATTGCTCGCACGCGCGACAAGTATGTTGAGGCTTGCGAGTTGCTGACCGGGAAAAAATTCCACGACTGAATGGACGGCAAGCGGAAAATCCGGCGAACCATCTCAACTTGCCGACGTCTGACAGGGCCGCGCTGATGATGCCGGCCTGAAACCCCTGCCGGGGAGCACAACCGGGCACGCGGATAATTCCGCAAATCGACAGGTGCATCGCATCGCATTGAATTCCCGGCCCCGTTGGCGGCGCGTGCTTCCGCAGGTTTTTTAAAGCATTTGCAACCGGATTTTCCAGAAGCCAAGAGGTGCCATGAGCAAACAGCCTGCCCCGCCCGACGGCCACGCCACCCTACCGGCGGTACGCCACGTCACCATTGGCCGGCCATTTGCATGGCTGCGCGCCGGCTGGAACGACCTGCGTGCCAACCCGATTGCCAGCATCGCTTACGGGCTGCTCTTTGCGATTGCCGGCGACCTCATCCTGATTTTTTCATGGCGCAGCCCGCATCTTTTTTCGGCAGCAGTCTCAGGATTCTTTCTGATCGCCCCGCTACTTGCCGGGGGACTGTACGAGATCAGCCGGCGCCAGGCACAAGGGCAGCACAGCACCTTTATCGACTCCCTCGCCGGCTGGCGCCGTAACTGGCAATCGGTGGCCATGCTGGGCCTGTTTCTGGCACTGGCTGCCGTCGTCTGGGAGCGCGCTTCGTCAATCATATTTGCAATGTATGTCCCGGGCAAACTACCCGACCTGTGGGTATTTGTGACCCGGATTGTATTCAACGAAGCCTATCTCGCGGTAACGCTTTCCTGGTTTCTGGTAGGTGGCATCGTGGCACTGCTGATCTTTGCGATCAGCGCAGTTTCGGCACCGATGCTGATCGATCGTGACGTTTACTTTATCACCGCCATCCTCACCAGCTTGCGCGCGGTGGCGATCAATTCGGGGGCGATGGCGCTCTGGGCGGCGCTGGTCGTGGCATTAACCCTGACCGGCTTCGCGACGCTGCTCTTTGGGCTGATTGTCCTGATGCCACTCGTCGGCCATGCTTCGTGGCACGCCTATCGAGAGATTGTCGAATAACTCGTTCCGTGCGCTACCGCAGCACGCCGGCAGCACGGCTCCCCATCTTTCACGACAGAAGAAACACACCATGACCCGCAACCCCCTGCTCGACTTTTCCGGCCTCCCCCGTTTCGACACAGTCACCCCTGCCGACGTCCAGCCGGCAATCGGCCAGTTGCTCGAGCAAAGCCGCAAACTTGTGGAACAGCTGACAGCAGACGACGTCAAAGCGACCTGGGAAGACTTTGCCGTGCCGCTCACCGACAACATCGAACAGCTATCGCGTGCCTGGGGCATTGTCGGCCATTTGCACTCGGTGAATGACATTCCGGAATGGCGCGAAGCCTACAACGGCATGCTGCCGGAAGTGAGCCGCTTCTTTGCCGAGCTTGGCCAGAACCTCAAACTTTTTTCAAAATACAAAGCAATTCGTGAGGGCGACGAATACGCCGGGCTTTCGCTTGCCCGGCGCAAAATCATCGATAACGAAATTCGTGACTTCCGCCTATCCGGCGCCGAGTTGCCGGAAGACAAGAAACCTCGCTTCCAGGCGATTTCAGAGGAACTGGCCAGTCTTTCCGCCAAGTTCTCGGAGAACCTGCTCGACGCAACCAACGCCTTTGCCGAATGGATTACGGACCACGTCGAACTCAGCGGCCTGCCAGATGACGTCGTGCAAACCGCCCGCGAAGCTTCCGAGAAAGACGGCAAACCCGGCTGGAAATTCACCCTGCACATGCCGTCCTATCTGCCGGTCATGCAATACGCCGACAGCCGCCGCCTGCGCGCCGTGCTGTACCGCGCCTACGCCACGCGCTCGGCCGAATTCGGCCCGGCTGAGCTCGACAACACACCACTGATCCGGCGCATTCTCGAATTGCGCCGCGAAGAAGCGCAACTACTTGGCTACAACAACTACGCCGAGGTTTCGCTGGTTTCCAAGATGGCGGATTCGGTACCGCAGGTGCTCGCTTTCCTGCGCGACCTGGCGATCAAGGCCAAGCCGTTTGCCGCCAAAGACATCGCCGAACTGCGCGAATTTGCGCGCCGCGAGCTCGGACTGGAAACGCTCGAACCGTGGGACGTCGGCTACGCTTCGGAGAAACTGCTGCAGGCGCGCTACGCCTTCTCCGAACAGGAAGTAAAACAGTACTTCACCGAGCCGAAGGTGATGGCCGGGCTGTTCCACGTTGTTGAAACACTCTTTGGCGTGCGCCTGAAGCCGGATAGCGCACCTGTTTGGAATGAGGATGTCCGCTTCTTCCGCATCGAAACATTGGCCGGAGACCTGATTGGTCAGTTTTACCTCGACCTTTATGCGCGCGAAACCAAGCGCGGCGGCGCGTGGATGGACGAAGCCGTGACCCGCCGCCGCATTTCGAATGGCATTCAGAAACCCGTTGCCTATCTCAACTGCAACTTCTCGCGCCCGGTCGGCAGCAAGCCGGCAACCTTCACGCACGATGAAGTCACCACGCTGTTTCACGAAACCGGCCACGGCCTGCACCACCTGCTGACACGCGTTGAAGAGCTGGGCGTCTCGGGCATCCACGGCGTCGAATGGGATGCCGTCGAGCTGCCGTCGCAGTTCATGGAAAATTACTGCTGGGAGTGGAGCGTCCTGCAGGAGATGACCGGCCACGTCGACACCGGCGCCACACTGCCGCGCGAACTGTTCGACAAGATGCTGGCCGCGAAGAATTTCCACAGCGGCCTGCAGAATGTTCGTCAGCTGGAGTTCTCACTGTTCGATCTGTTGCTGCATGCCGATTTCGATCCGGCGTGTTCGCGCAGCGTGCTGGATCTGCTCGCCGACGTGCGTCGTGAAGTTGCGGTCATTGTGCCGCCTGAATGGCACCGTTTCCCGAACAGCTTCTCGCATATCTTTGCCGGCGGTTACGGCGCCGGTTACTTCAGCTACAAATGGGCCGAAGTGCTGTCTGCTGATTGCTACGCCGCCTTCGAGGAGGCCGGCAACCCCTTTGACCCGGCCACTGGCAAACGTTTCCTCGACGAAATCATCTCCGCCGGCGGCGCTCGACCGGCCATTGAAAACTTCCGCGCCTTCCGTGGCCGGGAACCACAGGTCGATGCACTGCTCCGTCACAGTGGTATGATCGGCGCGTAAAAACCGGGAGAAAAATCATGCTGCTTTTACCTGCCCTGCCAACGCTGCGCCTCACGTTTCTCACTGTCGTCCTGCTTGCCAGCTCACTTGCCAGCACTGTCGCCGGCGCACAGACGACCACCTACAGCTGGATTGACCCAAAAACCGGCGTCACCGTTATCTCGGACCAGCCACCGCCGCCGGGAGCCAAACAGATTCTCAAGCGCGAATCCGGAGACGGCGGGAGCGAACGGCAGGTGCCCTATGCAACCCGCCAGGCAGCCGAAAAGTTTCCGGTCGTTTTATACACCAGCGCCACGTGTACAGACAGCTGCAAGCAGGCACGTGACCTGCTCAACGGGCGCGGTATCCCGTTCTCGGAAAAAATGCTGGCCAGCCAGGAGGAAATCAACGATCTCGAAAAACAACTGGGGAGCGCGGCGGCTGTCCCGAGCATCATCGTCGGTCGACAGAACTTCAAAGGGTTCGAATCCGGCGCCTGGAACAACCTGCTTGATCTTGCCGGCTATCCCAAATCAGCACCTTATGGTACCAAGCCCTCGGGCGCTTTCGCCAAATGAAACTGGCGGCATGGAACGTCAATTCACTGAAAGTTCGCCTGCCGCAACTGCTCGAATGGCTTGAAGCCGGCAAACCCGACCTTGTTTGCCTGCAGGAAACAAAGCTTGAGGATCACAACTTTCCACGTGCGGAAATTGAAGCTGCCGGTTATCAGATTGCCTTCTCCGGACAAAAAACCTACAACGGCGTCGCGCTGCTGGCGCGTGAAACACCAACCGATGTCGTCTGCGGCAATCCGCACTTTTCCGATCCGCAGAAGCGCCTGATCGCCGCGACCGTCGGCGGCATACGTGTTATCTGTGCCTATATTCCGAACGGGCAGGCAATCGACAGCGACAAGTATGCTTACAAGCTAGCCTGGCTTGATGCGCTGAGCACATGGCTCGGCGAGGAACTGGCAGCAAACCCGCAACTCGTGCTGGCCGGCGACTTCAACATCGCGCCGGAAGATCGCGACGTACACAATCCGGCGGCGTGGGCTGGCCAGATTCTCTGCTCGGCGCCCGAGCGCGCGGCTTTTCAGCGCCTGCTCGGGCTCGGCCTGCATGACAGCTTTCGCCTCTTCGATCAGCCAGAAAAAAGTTTTTCGTGGTGGGATTACCGCATGCTCGGCTTCCAGAAAAACCAGGGGCTGCGTATCGACCACATCCTGCTCACAGCGCCATTGGCCGCGCGTTGCACAGCGGCCGGCATCGACCGCGAGATGCGCAAGCGCGAACGCCCGTCGGATCACGCACCGGTCACCGCAATGCTAGGCAACTGATGGACAACTCGCCCGACGCCGTACTCAAACTCTATCCGGCATTGCACTCACTGCCGGCAAAGGAACTGGCCGCCGCCTGCCAGCCAACGGCACTGCTCAGCTTGCCGGCGGGGGCAGAGATATTCTCCGAACAGCAGGCCTGCAAAGGTTTCCCACTGCTACTCTCGGGCACCATCAAGGTGGTAAAAAACACGGCCGGCGGACGCGAGATGCTGCTCTACCGCGTCGAACCGGGCGGCTCGTGCATCATCACCTCAAGCTGCCTGCTCGGCCACACACCCTATTCGGCACGGGGCATTGCTGAATCACCACTCACACTGCTTTTGCTACCGGCAGCACTTTTTGACCAACTGATCGCACGAAACGCCGCCTTCCGCGATTTTGTTTTCCATCTGTTTTCGGACCGCATCGCCGAGCTGATGCAACTGGTTGAGGAAGTCGCCTTTCACCGCCTCGACCAGCGCCTGGCCAAGCTGCTGCTCGCAAAAAGTGGCCCGATCCATAGCACTCATCAGATGTTGGCCGAAGAACTGGGCAGTGTGCGCGAAATCGTCAGCCGCCTGCTCAAGGGGTTTTCAGCGCAAGGGCTGGTAGCGCTCGGTCGCGAACAGATCACCGTGCTCGATCGCGACGGACTACAGCAACAGGCGGATGCCAGCCGTTAACAAAGGCGCGGCTTGTGGTGGGAATAAACCTTAAAAACTCAGTCTGTCCACGAAAATCACGAAAGACACAAAATGAAACAACAGGTTGAGTTGAGTTAGCCACTCACCCCAAGGGTTGCGCTCTGCATTTTTGTATCTGTCTGATTTTTTCGTGCTTTTAGTGATTTTCGTGGACGAACTGCTTTTTCCAGGATGAACGCTGACTGCCTGTGTGACCTGGGTTACATACAGCGGCGGAACGACCGCGTAATCTGGCACCGTTCCTCAACCACTCAAGGGAGTCAATCATGAATGCAAACGTCGGCGGCATCGACAAAATCCTGCGTATCGTTGCGGGCATCGCGCTGATCGCGATGGCCGCGATGGGCGTCATCGGCATGTGGGGCTACATCGGCGTCGTGCCGCTGCTGACCGGCCTGATCGGCTGGTGCCCGGCCTACACGCTGCTCGGCATCAAAACCTGCCCGATGCAGAAATCCTGAACACACAGGAAGCAAGCAGAGGCGTGCCGCGATGGCACGCTTTTTTTACGCCAGAGGGACCAGATAATTGGCGATACGGATGTAATCGTCAACCGACAATTCTTCGGCGCGTGCGGTCGGTGAAATAGCGAGCGCGGCAAAACCGGCATCGTCAAGCATACCCTTCAGGTTATTGCGCAGCATCTTGCGCCGCTGACCAAAAGCGGCCTGCACGATGTCAGCAAACCTCGCCTCATCCCTGGCCGTCAGCTCGGCCAGCGGACGGGGAATCAGGCGCACTACCGCCGAATCGACCTTCGGTGCCGGATCAAAAGACTCGGGCGGCACATCGATCAGCCAGTCCATCACAAAACGGTACTGCAGCATCACCGACAGGCGACCGAAATCATTGGTCCCCGGCTCGGCGACCATACGTTCGACCACCTCCTTCTGCAGCATGAAGTGCATGTCGCGGACGTGTTCGGCAAAGTCGGCAAGATGGAATAGCAGCGGCGTTGAAATGTTGTACGGCAGATTGCCGACAATATGCATGCCGTCGCCACACGCTACGGCCAAGGCGGCGAAGTCGAACGCCAGCGCATCGCCTTCGTGGATCGTCAGCTTTTCGGGCGGATAGCGTTTTCTCAGACGGGCAATGATGTCGCGGTCAATCTCGACGACCTGCAGATGATCAACACGCCGGATCAACGGATCGGTCAGGGCGCCAAGTCCAGGACCGATCTCGACGACACAATCAGCACGCTGCGGCGCAACCGCGTTGACGATGTCGGCAATCACCTGCTGATCGATCAGAAAATTCTGCCCAAACCGTTTGCGTGCGACGTGCTTGCTCATGTGGCGCTCCGCGGCGTCATGCAGCTCATTTCAATGGCTTGTTCGACCGCCACAAACAGGCTACCCGGATCGGCCCGCCCACTACCCGCCAGCGCCAGTGCGGTACCGTGATCGACTGACGTGCGGATGATCGGCAAACCGAGCGTCACGTTGATCCCCTGACCAAAACTCGCATACTTGAGCGCCGTCAGCCCCTGATCGTGATACATGGCCAGTACACAATCGCCCTGTGCCAGCAAGGGCGGCGTGAACATCGTATCGGCGGGCAGCGGGCCAATCAGCGTCATGCCTTCGGCACGCAGCTTTTCGAGCACCGGCGAGATGACCTCAATTTCCTCACGCCCCAGATAACCGCCTTCACCCGCATGGGGGTTGAGGCCGGCGACCAGGATTCGCGGCTTGACAATGCCATATTTACGCCCCATCTCGGCGTACAGGATACGCAACGTTTCCTCAACCGCAGTGCGCGTCACCGCCGCCGGAACGTCCCTCAATGGCAAATGTGTGGTGACCAGCGCGACGCGCAAACCGCCACCCGCCAACATCATGACAACACGCGGCGTCGTCGTTTTTTCGGCCAGATATTCGGTATGCCCGGTGAATGGCACGCCAGCTTCGTTGATCACACCCTTGTGCACCGGCGCAGTGACCATTGCACGAAACTCGCCCGACCGGCAGCCGCCCAATGCACGATCAAGCAAGGCAAGGACGTAGGGGGAATTCAGCGGATCAAGGCGGCCCGGCTGCGCAGCCCTCGCCATCGGCAAATGAAGAATATCAAGCACACCCGGCTCGGGCGCAAAGCCTGGGCGCCATGCGCGCAAGGCGCCGGAAAATCCGGCTACAGCGGCTCGTGCGGCCAGCAATTCACGATCCGCAAGGATAACAAGATGTGCCGCAAACGAGCGCTCGCTGAGCCGCAGGCAAAGCTCCGGGCCAACCCCGGCCGGCTCACCCGAGGTGATGGCGATTACCGGCAAAGCCATTTACTCAGCGCTCCTCGAGGCGCAACTCGACATAAGCCCGGTCGCGCGCCATGCGCAGCCAGTCCTGATAGGCCTCATCGAGCCGCTTTTCACGCAGCACCTGGCGTGCGGCGACACGCTGGCGGTCGCTCGAAACGTCCTGCACACGGCG
>JBIKLY010000069.1:0-18764 GCA_044359525.1 Rhodocyclaceae bacterium
GCCTCGCGTGCGATGCTGGTCGGCGCCTACCTGCTGGCACCAAAAACCGATCTCACCTTCTACATTTTTGCTGCCGGCCTCGGCTTCACCTGGCTGGCCACCGTGCCACCGACCGCCGCCATCGTCGGCAAACTGTTCGGCGTGCGCTACCTCGGCACGCTATTCGGCCTGACGCTGCTCTCGCACCAGATCGGCGGCTTTCTCGGCGCTTATCTGGGCGGCATCGCGTTGACGCGTTTCGGTGATTATTCATGGATGTGGTACGCCGACATCGTGCTGGCGGCGGGGGCAGCGCTGGTGAATTTGCCGATCAAAGAGGCGCCGGTGTTGCGGCCAGCTGTGGTACCGGCCGCATAAAAATCAGGGCGCGTAATTGATGAACAACATCCCGTTTCAGGCCTTGGCCTGCCCGCTGGACGGCACCCCTTTGCAGCGCGCAGGAACTGCATGGCGCTGTGCCACCGGCCATAGTTTCGACATTGCCAGTCAAGGCTATACCCACTTGCTACCGGTGCAGAAAAAGCGCTCGCGTGATCCGGGTGACAGCAAGGAAATGGTCGCCGCACGCCGACGCTTTCTCAACGCCGGTTTTTACCAGCCGATTGCCGCAGCGACAAGCCAGGCAGTGCTGGCGGATCTATCACCCGGCACAACGGCCGCTTGCCTCGATGCCGGCTGCGGCGAGGGCTATTACCTGCGCCAGCTGGCCGCAGCAGCCGGCGATCGGCAGACACTGGCATTGCTCGGACTGGATATTTCCAAGTGGGCAGTCCTGTCAGCCGCGAAGCAGGACAAACAACCCAACTGGGTCGTCGGCAGCAACGCCAACCTGCCTGTGCTGGCGAGCACGCTCGACCGGGTCCTGTGCCTGTTCGGCTTCCCTGTCTACGCCGAGTTTGCCCGCGTACTCAAGCCGGACGGCCAGTTGCTGCAAGTTGATGCAGGCCCGGATCACTTGCGCGAATTGCGCGAAATCATCTACCCCACCCTGAAGCCGGAACGCACTGCCAGCGCACAGACGCCGGAAGGCTTTTGCCATATATCCAGCGAAACCGTTCGCTACCCGCTGAGTCTTTCCGGTGCGGAACAGATTGCCGATCTGCTGGCAATGACCCCACACCTCTACCGCGCCAGTGCCGAAGGTCGCGCAAGGGCCGCGGCATTGCGCGCGCTGCCAGTGACTGTCGATGTACGCCTGACGCGCTTTGAGCGCCTGAAACTCGCCGCCAGTTAGCACAGCACCTCTATACTGGAAGCATGTCCGACCAGCCGAAGGAGATGCGCCGTGGATGCCCTGACTTCCCTGTTCCCCCTGCTCGAGGAAATCCCTGCCGAGCTACGCTTGCTCGCACCAATCCATCAGCGCGCCTATCTGGTCAATGGTGAGATCCGCATCTGGAAAGGCGATGCACGCAAGGTGATTTCTCCCGTTCGCCTGCGTCAGGCCGATGGCACGCTGACACCACTGGAGATCGGCAGCCAGCCGCACATGGGGCGCGACGAGGCGCTGGCGGCGCTCGACGGGGCGGTACGCGCCTACGACCATGGCGGCGGCGTCTGGCCGACGATGCTGGTCGCAGAACGGATCGCCTGTCTTGAACATTTCATCCGCCTGATCTGCGTCAAGCGACGCGAAATTGTTCAGCTCATCCTGTGGGAAATCGGCAAGAGCCTGGCCGACTCGGAAAAAGAATTCGACCGCACCATCGAATACATGCGCGCCACCATCGATGCGGTCAAGGAAGTCGATAACTCGAACTCACGTTTTGTCGAACAGGAAGGCGTGATCGCCCAGATTCGCCGCGCCCCACTCGGCGTCGTGCTGTGCATGGGGCCCTTCAACTATCCGATGAACGAGACCTTCACCACAATGATTCCGGCGCTGGTGATGGGCAACACCGTGGTTTTCAAACCGCCGACACACGGCACGCTGCTTTTCTACCCGATGCTCGAAGCCTTCCGTGAGGCCTTCCCGGCCGGGGTGGTAAACACGGTTTATGGGCCGGGGGCGGAGGTCATTCCGCCGATCATGGAATCGGGCCAGATCAACGTGCTGGCTTTCATCGGCTCATCGGGCGTTGCCGACACACTGAAAAAACAGCACCCGAAGAGCAACCGCCTACGCGGTGTGCTGGCACTCGACGCCAAGAATGCGGCGATCATCCTGCCCGATGCCGACCTCGAGCTGACCGTGCGCGAATGCCTGCTTGGTACGCTGTCGTTCAACGGCCAGCGCTGTACCGCGCTGAAAATGCTGCTGGTGCATCAAAGCATCGCCGAAGCTTTTTTACGCCGTATGGCCGAAGAAATCGACAAGGTAAAAATCGGCATGCCCTGGGAAACCGGTGTTCAGATTACGCCGCTGGCCGAGGAAGGCGCGCCCGCCTACCTCGCCGAATGCATTGCCGACGCCGTCAGCCATGGCGCCCGCGTCCTCAACACCGACGGCGGCTCAGGCAGCGCAACACTGTTCAGGCCGGCACTGGTTTTCCCGGTCAGCCGCGCGATGCGCCTGTACGCCGAAGAGCAGTTCGGCCCGATCATTCCCGTCATGCCCTTCGAGGACATCCAGACGGCTCTCGACTACGTGATCGAGTCGGATTACGGGCAGCAGGTGAGCATTTTTGGCAGCAATCCGAGCCAGATTGCCGCACTGATCGACCCGCTGGTCAATCAGGTTTGCCGTGTGAATATCAATGCCCAGTGCCAGCGTGGGCCGGACACCTTTCCCTTCACCGGGCGCAAGGATTCGGCGGAAGGCACGCTGTCGGTCACCGATGCGCTGCGTTCCTTTTCGATCCGCTCGATGGTCGCTGCCAAGCGCTGCGAAACAACCACCCGGCTACTCGATGATATTGTGGTCAATCGCCGCTCCAAGTTTCTTAACACCGGTTTTGTGTTCTGAGCATTTGGCTGCGCCTCAATGAAAGCTTGCCGCTCCGAGTTTGTTGCCCTGCGTGAAAGACGCCACCACGTCCGTATCTGGGGCGACGACGATGCACCAACGCTTTTTTTCCTGCACGGTTGGCTGGACGTGGCGGCGTCATTTCAGTTCGTGGTCGATGCGTTGCAGGGCAACTGGCGCGTGATCGCGCCCGACTGGCGCGGCTTTGGCCTGTCGCAGTGGAACGACGGACCTTACTGGTTCCCCGACTATCTGGCCGACCTCGATGCCCTGCTCGCCCACTACTCACCCGAGCAGCCTGCATGCATTGCCGGGCACAGCATGGGCGGCAATGTGGCATCGCTCTACGCTGGCATCCGCCCGGAGCGGGTGGCGCGCTTTGCCAACCTGGAAGGCTTCGGGCTGTGGATTATGGCGCCGGACGAAGCGCCTGCCCGTCTGGGTAAATGGCTGCAGCAGATCCGCGATGACGAGGTGGCGTTCCGCCGCTACGGCAACACGGCGGCCTTCACCGAACGCCTGCGCCGCGCCAACCCCCGCCTGACGCCGGAGCGCGCAGTGTTTCTTGCCGAGCATTCGCTGCGCGCCGTCGACGGTGGCGTGATGTTTGCGGCCGACCCGCGCCATCGCTGGACCAATCCGGTGCTCTATCGGCTGGAAGAAGCCAAGGCTTGCTGGCGGCAGGTCAAGGCACCCACCCTGTGGCTGGGCGCGCACGACTCCTTTGTCATGAAGGGTTTCGTCGACAAGCAGGACGATTACCGTGAACGTCTGGCCTGCTATGCCGACGTGCGCGAAGTCTTGCTCGACGACTGCGGGCACAACGTTCACCACGACAAACCCGAGCAGATTGCCGCTTTGCTGGACGAGTTTTTCTGCCCATAGCCGATTCGGGACGAAATTACACCCCGTTACATAATCGCGACAGAGGCGCAACAGACCTGCCGATGTCGCTTCGATAAGATTCAAACCGGTCGCTGTGCTGCTCTCTCCTCCTCCCTTGTGGGCACTGCAACGATTGCTTCCACCGGCCTGCCAGCCCCCTCTCTGTGCAGGCCGTTTTCTTTTTGAGATGGCGAATGCTGCAGTGTCAGCCAACGCCTTACAATGCACTCGATACCATTTTCACCGAATCATTGCAGCAAGGAATCTGACAGGATGACTGAAGAAGAAAAACTTGAGTTTGCCCGCAGCCACGCGCGCTTTGGCGTGCAAGCGCCGAGCTTGCTCGGTAGGATAGTGGCTATCATTCTCGGCGCCGCCTTTCTGATCCTCGCCTTCATGTTTTCGCTGGTCGTGCTTGTTGTGGGCGTCACCGGCGGCCTGCTGGCCTGGGCTTACCTCTGGTGGAAATCGCGCAAACTGCGCCAGCAAATACGCGAACAACCATCAGGCATGCGAATCATCGAGGGCGAAGTGATCCGCGAGTCCAATCAGAACGATCGATTGCTGCGCTAAGTGAAAGTTTTTCGGCACTCGGCTGCATAGCGGCCTATCATCGAAACAAGTTGGACTTGCTCGTTGTTCAGGGCCACCGACTGCCGGAATGCACCAAAGATCACGTCGCGGACGCATCCGAAATTATTGAATGCACACCAGTGCAAGGAGAAAAACCATGGCAAAGGGCCAACAACGCACCAACAAGGAAGTGAAGAAACAAAAACAGCCGAAGAAGCCTGCCGCTCCCGCGGGCGGTTTTATTGTCCCGACAAAGACGGACAACAAAGAAAAAACCAAGTCTTAAGCTGACACGAACAAAAAAGCGCCGGCGTTTGCCGGCGCTTTCATTTTCTCCGCAAAAAAGCCGACCGGTGACGAACTTTTGGGAACATTGGCACTCTCAACCGGCGAGTGCTAAAATTGTTTCAGGAACTAGTGGAGGGCAATACTTATGACGCAAGCGCTGACTTTCCCGACGCTTTCAGCAGTCGGCAATATCGATGCCTATATTCAGGCGGCTAAATGCTTCCCGCTTCTCACGGAAGAGGAGGAGTTGCGGCTGGCCAAGCGTTTCCACGAGGAAGAAGATGTCGAGGCGGCACGGCAATTGGTTCTGTCGCACCTGCGGCTGGTAATTTCAGTGGCGCGTGGCTACCTTGGCTACGGATTGCCGCATGCTGACCTGATTCAGGAAGGAAACATCGGCCTGATGAAGGCTGTGAAGCGCTTCGACCCGGAACGCGGTGTGCGTCTGGTGTCATTCGCGATGCACTGGATCAAGGCTGAGATTCATGAATATGTGCTGAAAAACTGGCGCATGGTGAAGCTTGCAACGACCAAATCGCAACGCAAGCTGTTCTTCAACCTGCGCAGCATGAAGCCCAGCAGCGAAACACTCGGCCCCACGCAGGTGGCTGATATTGCGCACCGGCTCAGCGTCAAGCCGGAAGAAGTGGTTGAAATGGAGACGCGTCTTTCGGGCCACGATCTGGCGTTGGAAGCCAATGACGACGATGGCGAGGAGGCCTTTGCGCCGATCGCCTATCTGGCGGATAGCAGCGGCGAACCAACGCGAGTGCTCGAAGCACGCGCCCGTGATCATCTGCACAGTGGCGGCCTGCAAGCGGCGCTGAGCGAACTTGATGAGCGCAGCCGCCGGATTGTCGAAGCGCGCTGGCTGAACGAAGAAAACCCGGCAACCCTGCACGATCTGGCCACCGAATTTGGCGTTTCTGCCGAGCGGATTCGCCAGATTGAGGTCAAAGCCATGCAGAAAATGCGCGCACAACTTGCGCCGCTGGTTGCCGCCGCATAACTGAATACGACCAACCACAAAAAAGGCCGGGTTCTCCGGCCTTTTGCTTTTTTATCGCCAGAGAATCGGGAGTGCTGCCCAATCCCCCCGTACGCGCCGAAACAAAGTAGCAAACCAGCCCTGTTACGGCATTTTTTTACTGTGCTAAACTCCAAAAAAACCTTGATTTATGTCAAATCTCAAAAATCCAACATCAACATGTGCGTACGGAACAATTGACTACGGGCATTCAACCGCCCGAATCAACACCGGAAGGAGAAAACTTGAAAATGCCTCACTGCCCCTGCCTGCGTGCAGCCATTCTTTTACCTGGCCTGCTTGCGGTATTGCTCCCGTCGCTGGCGAACGCTGACTACAGCTGGAATTTTCCGACACCGGTTACGCCAATCGCCCGCAATACGCTGCACATCCACAACGAATTCATGATCATCATCACCGTACTTTTTGTGGTGGTGTTTGCGATCATGATTTACTCGATGGCCAAGCACCGGAAAAGCCTTGGTCATCAGCCGGCAAAATTCACCGGCCCGACCGGCACCGTGCAGTGGCTCTGGGCGCTTGTGCCTTTCGCCATCCTGATTTTCATCGACTACATTCTGGTCGGCATCCCAGCGTATCACGCGGTCGTCCAGATGGAAGACACCAAGACAAAAGCAGACATGGTGCTCAAGGTCACCGGCATGCAATGGAAATGGCAGTACGAGTACCCCGATTCCGGCATCAAGTTCATCAGCAACATGTCGACGCCGCGCGATCAGATCGCCAACAAGGAAGCCAAGGGCGAGCACTATCTGCTTGAAGTCGACAACCCGGTGGTTCTCCCGGTCGGCAAGAAAGTGCGGATCCTGATCACCTCGACCGACGTCATCCACACCTGGTGGGTGCCGCAGTTTGCCGTCAAACGCGATGCCATTCCGGGCTTCCTGCGCGAAACCTGGGTCAATATCGAAACCCCCGGCATCTACCGCGGCCAGTGCGCCGAGCTTTGCGGCAAGGACCACGGCTTCATGCCGGTGGTCGTGCAGGCGGTTCCCGAAGCCGAGTACCTGGCCTGGGTCGACAAGAAGAAAGCCGAGATGGCCGCTGCAGCTGCCGGGGCAGACAAGACCTGGAGCAAGGATGAGCTGATCGCAGCGGGCAAGGACGTTTATGAGAAACAGTGCGCTGTCTGCCACCAGCCGAGCGGTGAAGGCATGCCACCGGCTTTCCCGGCACTGGCCGGCAGCAAGATCGTCAGCGGCCCCCTGCTCTCGCCCGAAGGCAAGCTGATCAAGGACAGCCATGTTGACCGCGTGCTGAATGGCAAGGAAGGAACCGCCATGCAAGCCTTCAAAAGCACGCTGACTGACACCGAGATCGCCGCCGTCATCACCTACGAGCGCAACGCCTTCGGCAACAAAAAGGGCGACCTGATCCAGCCCGCCTCGATCAAAGCCCTGCGCTAAGCAGAACACAGGAGACACCATGAGTAATGCAAGCTCTCTCGATCAAGCCGTAACGCAGGAAGCCGCCGGCCACCACGGCTACGGCAGCCATCCGTCAGGTGCCCTGCGCTGGCTGACGACGACCAATCACAAGGAAATCGGGACGATGTACCTGATTTTTGCGCTGATCATGTTCTTTGTCGGCGGCGCGATGATTCTCGCCGTGCGCGCCGAACTCTTCCAGCCCGGCCTGCAGCTGATGCAGCCCGAGTTCTTCAACCAGCTGATCGGCGTGCATGCGCTGGTGATGATTTTTGCCGCGCTGATGCCGGCCGCAACAGGGTTCGCCAACTGGCAGATCCCGCTGATGATCGGCGCGCCGGACATGGCGCTGCCGCGCATCAACAACTGGGGTTTCTGGCTGCTGCCGCCGGCGGCGATGCTGCTGACCTTACCCTTCATTCTCGCCATGTTCGGCATCGGTGACGGCGCCGTGGCGACCGGCTGGACGCTCTACGCGCCACTCTCGGTGCAGGGCGGCATGGGCGTGGACTTCGCGATCTTCGCCATCCACATCCTCGGCATCTCGTCGATTCTTGGTTCAATCAACATCATCGTCACCATCTTCAACCTGCGCGCGCCGGGCATGACGATGATGAAGCTACCTTTGTTCTGCTGGGGCTGGCTGATCACCGCCTTCCTGCTGATCGCGACGATCCCGGTGCTGGCCGGCGCGGTGACCATGCTCCTGACCGACCGCCACTTCGGCACCAACTTCTTCAACGCGGCGGGCGGCGGCGACCCGATCCTCTTCCAGCACCTGTTCTGGTTCTTCGGCCACCCCGAGGTCTATATCCTGCTGCTGCCGGTCTGGGGCCTGATGCCACACGTCATTTCGACCTTCTCGCGCAAGCCGGTCTATGGCTACAAGGCGCAGGTCTATGCCTTCATCGCCATCGGCGTACTCGGTGTCATCGTCTGGGCGCACCACTTCCTGACCGCCGGCCTGCCGGTGCCGGCGCTGCTCTACTTCATGTACAGCACGATGGCCATTTCGCTGCCGCTGGCGGTGCTCTTCTTCTGCTGGATCGCCACCATGTGGCGCGGCGCGATGACTTTCGAGACGCCGATGCTGTTCGCGCTCGGCTTCATCGTCCTCTTCGGCATGGCCGGGCTGACCGGGCTGGTGCTCGCCGACGTCGCGGCCGACGCGCAGTATCACCACAGCTACTTCGTCGTCGCGCACTTCCACTACGCGCTGTTTGCCGGCGGCATCATGGGCGTCATGACAGGGGTCTATTACTGGCTGCCGAAATGGACCGGCCACATGGTCGATGAGAAGCTCGGCAAGCTGCATTTCTGGCTGACCGTCATCTCGTTCAACCTGACCTTCATGCCGCAGTTCTTCCTCGGGCTGGCCGGCATGCCGCGCCGCATTCCCGACTACGCGCTGCAGTTCGCTGAATTCAACTCGATTTCGACGGTCGGCTCGTTCATTCTCGGCTTCTCGCAGCTGATTTTCGCCTACGTTGTCTGGAAGTGCATTCGCGGCGGTGAAAGAGCGAGCGACAAGGTCTGGGAAGGAACGACAGGACTGGAATGGGAACTGCCGTCGCCGCCACCACTTCATTCGTGGGAAACCCAGCCGGTGATCAAATGAATCCGAGCTTGCACAAGGACGGTGCAGCCCACGCTGCCGCGACGTTCTCCCCAGAGGAGTTGATGCGACGCCGCCAGGCGAGTCGACGACTCGCCTGGCTACTCGGTGCCGCAGCGCTGGCCTTCTATCTTGCCGGTTTTCTTCTGAAACGCTGAAAACAAGACCGATGGAAACCACGCTCCCTTCAACAGCTCCCGGGTCACAGCCACGCGATCATCGCCGGCTGGCGCTCAAGCTGCTGGTGATTGTTGCCGCAGCTTTTGCCTTCGGCTTCGCACTGGTTCCCCTCTATGACGTACTCTGCGAAGCCACCGGCTTTAACGGCAAAACACGCGCGACCCTGGGGCCGGGCGGCATCAGCGCACCGGGCACCGTGGCAGCACCGCCGTCACGCATCGACCTTGGCCGCATCGTCACCGTTGAATTTACCGGCACAGTGATGCCTGGCCTGCCATGGGAAATGCGGCCACTGACCAACACGCTGGATCTCCACCCGGGCGAACTGCATCAGGCAAAATTTCTCGTGCATAACCGCTCCAGCGAAACGATTGTCGGTCAGGCGGTACCCAGCGTTTCGCCGGGGCAAGCCGCGCAACACTTCGAAAAACTCGACTGTTTCTGCTTCCAGCAACAAACCCTGGCGCCCGGCGAAACCCGTGAAATGCCATTGACTTTCATCGTCAAGCCGGAGATCGACGCCGATATCCGCACCGTGACGCTGGCCTACGCATTTTTCAATGTCGGCACCCAGAAAAAACCGCTCAAGGAAAGAGAGTGACGCATGAGTACACAGACCAGCACCCACGCCACCATTGACACCAAAGCGAACGCCAGGCACTACTTCGTCCCGCAGCCAAGCCTCTACCCGTTCATGCTGTCCGGCGGCATGTTCCTGCTGGCGCTGGGTTTCATCCTGCAGATGAACGCCTTCGCGGCCGGTTCATGGATCATGCTGGGCGGCACAGGCATCATTGTCTTTGTCATGGTGAACTGGTTTGGCAAGGTGATCGGCGAGAACCAGCGTGGCGACTACGGCCAATGGGAGGACAAGTCCTTCCGCTACGGCATGGTCTGGTTTATTGCCTCGGAAGTCGCCTTCTTTGCCGCATTTTTCGGCACGCTGTTTTATGTTCGCGTTCTGTCCGTCCCGGCGCTCGCCGAAATGGACCCGGCGTTTACGCTATGGCAGGGCTTTACCAGTGCCTGGCCGTCAGCCGGCCCGAAAGGCGCGAACTTCACGCCGATGGGTGCGTGGGGCATTCCAGCGCTGAACACGGCGCTGCTGCTGACCTCCGGTGCGACGCTCACCTGGGCGCACTGGGGAATGATGAAGAACAAGCGCAGCCAGCTCAATCTTGGCCTGCTGCTGACCATTCTGCTCGGCGTCAGCTTCATGGGGTTTCAGGTCTATGAGTATTACCACGCCTACACCGAACTCGGCCTGACCATGGGCGCCGGCGTCTATGGCGCAACCTTCTTCATGCTGACCGGCTTTCACGGCTTCCACGTGACGCTCGGCGCGATCATGCTGATGGTCGTTTATGGGCGCTGCCTGAAGGGGCATTTCAACGCCGAACGCCACTTCGCCTTCGAAGGCGTGGCGTGGTACTGGCACTTTGTTGACGTGGTCTGGCTCGGTCTTTTCGTCTTCGTCTATTGGGTGTAGCCGGGTATCCAACCCAAACGGAATCCGATCAGCAGCAACACAAAGATGGCGATCGACAGCCCGATGCGCAAGGTCAGCGCCTTGACGGTGCGCTCGCCGCCGTCACGATCCCGGTAGAGAAAGAACAGCCCGGAAAACAGGCTGCCGATCACGCCGATCAACATGAGGACGATGATGAGCTTGAACATGGCTGACTCCGCGAAGGTGAATGCTGATTATGCGCGTGCCGGGAGCGCCCCGGCAACCGCGGCAGCGCGGCCGGAATCGCCACGCCGCTTTCGGCCGCGCTTGCTGACGACACTGCTCAGCATGGTGCTGATTGCGCTGTTCATTTCTTTCGGGCAATGGCAGTGGAACAAGGCCACGATCAAAGGCGACTTGCAAACCCTGCTTGATGCGCGTAGCGCCGAGCCGGCAATCGCGATGCCGACTGCACCGGTCGACGCGCAGTCGATACGCTATCGCCAGGTCGTCGCGCGCGGCAGCTACGAACCGGAACATCAGATTCTGCTCGACAACCGCGTTCATCGCGAACAGGCGGGCTATCACGTAATCACACCGCTGCGCATCGAGAACAGCGAGATGCGCGTGCTGGTCAATCGCGGCTGGGTACCAGCGCTCGCCGAACACAGCCAGACACCGCAGGTGGCGACACCGGCCGGCCTCGTCGCTGTTTCTGGCATGGCCATTGTGCCCGGCACCCGCTATTTCACGCTCGGCGCGGAAAGCGCCGGTGGCGGCTGGCAAACGGTCTGGCAGAATCTTGACCTGCCGCGCTATGTCAAAGCGGTAAAATTTCCCGTACAACCCGTGATCATCCAGCTATCCCCCGATAACACCACCGGCGGCTTCGCCCGCGAGTGGCCGCGCCCTGACGAACGGATCGAACGGCATGTCGGCTACGCCCTGCAGTGGTGGGGCTTTGCGCTGGCGACTGCGCTGATCTGGCTGGTCGTCAACTTTCGGCGGGAGGACTGAATGCCTGTGAACAAATCAAAATCCAACGCGGAGGCGCAGAGGCGCAGAGGTAACGCAGAGAAAAACAAGAAAGTTTTGGTTTTCTCTGCGTCACCTCTGCGTTACCTCTGCGTCTCTGCGGTAGGGTTTAACGCCTTTGTCACTCTCACGCAATGAGCACCGCCGACCCCACCTTCACCCCCGTGCGCCGTGCCATGGCACTGACCATTGCGCTGCTGATGCTGCCGTTTGCGCTCGCCTTCGGACTCTACTGGTTCGAATGGCGTCCGGCGAAGCTGGCCAATCACGGCGAACTGATCCAGCCACCGCAAGCCTTGCCGGAAGTGGGCCTCAGCCACGCCGACGGCAGCTCTTTCCCGACCGAAGAACTGCGCCGTAAATGGACGCTCGTCATGGTCACCAAAATACCGTGCGATAACGTTTGCCAGGAAGATCTTCACCAGATTCGCCAGGTGCAGGTGGCGCTCAACAAGGAAATGGTTCGCTTGCGCCGCGTCCTGATCGGCAACAGCGTCAGTGAACTCGCTGCCGACCCGGCACTACCCGAACTGCGCCGCAACTACCCCGACCTGCTGATCGCCGCGCCGAACGCCGACGCGGACGGCGCGCTCTGGCGCAATGCCGTTGATGGAACAAAGCACCGTTTTTACGTGATCGATCCGCTCGGGAACGTTATGATGCGCTATACCGACAAACCCGACATGGGCGGCATGCTCAAGGATCTTGAGCGCCTGCTGAAGTACTCCTGGGTCGGATAAACCTGTAACGAGCCGCAAGGAAATAATATGTCCGTCGCCACCACCCGCTCTCCGCGCTCTCCCGGGCAGCGCCTGGCCGCTTTTTACGCGCTGTGCAAACCGCGCGTCAATAGCCTCATCGTATTCACCGCGATGATCGGCATGTTTCTCGCCACCCCCACATTTCCGCCACTGGGTATTTTTTTCGCGGCATCGATTGGTATTGCGCTAGTCGCCTTCGCCGCAGCAGCGCTCAATTGCCTGATCGAACAGCAAATCGACGCCCGCATGGCCCGCACCCGCGCACGTCCGACAGCACGCGGCGAAGTTTCAGCAACGGAAACACTAACGCTGGCGACGCTGGTCGGTGGCACGGGGCTATGGATTTTGCACGCTTTCGTCAACCCGCTGACCATGTGGCTGACCTTTGCCACCTTCGTCGGTTACGCGGTGATCTACACGGTACTGCTCAAGCCGGCCACGCCGATGAACATCGTGATTGGCGGCGCTTCAGGCGCCATGCCGCCGTTGCTGGGCTGGGCAGCAGTCACCGGACAGGTCGGCCCGGAGGCGCTGATTCTTTTTCTCATTATATTCATCTGGACACCGCCGCACTTCTGGGCGCTCGCCTGCTACCGCTGTGATGAATACGCCAAGTCCGGCCTGCCGATGCTGCCGGTAACGCACGGTATCCCGCTGACCTGCCTGCACAGCCTGCTCTACGTCGTGATGCTGACCGGCGCCACGGTGCTACCCTACACCATCGGGATGAGCGGCCCGTGGTACCTCGCCGCAGCGCTGATCCTCGACGCCATATTCCTCGTCTACAGCTTCGCCCTCTGGCGCGAATACAGCGACAAACTGGCCAAAGTCACGTTCCGCTGGTCGATCATTTATCTGACGCTACTATTTGCAGCGTTGCTGGCGGATCATTTTTTACGCTGATTTTTCAGCGGCAACTGCGGCTGCGACGCACAGCACTCCTGCAGAACCCTTTTCGACCAAGGCATGCTCGATCAGCTTTTGCTCATCGGCATACACCTTGGGCAGGGCACCTGATCAATACCCCGCGCGCCCGGCCAGGCAAACTGGCGATGGTCGCGCTGCTGCGCCGGGCTGATCAAACGCCGATCGTCGCCTGGTTGTTAAGCGCCAGCCAGCCGCGCACAACGCGGTAGACCAGCCAGAAGGTGACCGCGAGCAGGATGGCGATAGTCAGCGGCAGGCCAATCACCGTAAACGCCAGCAGTACGGCGACCACGACCCACAAGGCGGCAAACCAGAAGGTCCGTATCTGCCAGCGATAATGGCTCTCCAGCCAGCTGCCTTCCACTTCGGAACGCTTCACATAATTCAGGATGACGGCGATGATCGACGGCCAGCCGATGAGAAAAGCGCCGATCACGCTGACCGCGCCGAAGATGCCGGTGAGCACCGAAAAAGCGTGCAGCGCATAGATCACCTGGCACCAGGCGCGGGCCCCATCAAGGTCTTTTGCATCGTTCATCGGTGTCATCATTACACTCCCAGTTGTTGCCACAAATCATCGACGCGCTGCTTGACCGCCGCATCCATGACGATCGGCGTACCCCACTCGCGACTGGTTTCGCCCGGCCATTTGTTGGTCGCATCGATGCCCATCTTGCTGCCAAGGCCGGCGACCGGGCTGGCGAAATCGAGATAGTCGATCGGCGTGTTCTCGGCGATCAGGGTATCGCGCGCCGCATCGACACGCGTCGTCATCGCCCAGATCACTTCCTTCCAATCGCGAATATTCACGTCGTCGTCCACCACAATGATCGTCTTGGTGTACATGAATTGGCGCAGGAAAGACCAGATGCCGAACATCACGCGTTTGGCATGACCGGGGTACTGCTTCTTGATGCTGACCGTAGCGAGGCGATACGAGCAGCCCTCGGGCGGCAAGTAGAAATCAACAATCTCGGGAAACTGTTTCTGTAGCAACGGCACGAACACCTCGTTGAGCGCGACGCCGAGCATCGCCGGCTCGTCGGGCGGTTTGCCGGTGTAGGTGCTGTGGTAGATCGGATTCTTGCGCATAGTGATGCGCTCGATGGTGAACACCGGAAAATGCGCCTGTTCGTTGTAATAACCCGTGTGGTCACCGTAGGGGCCCTCGAGCGCGGTTTCGTTCGGATCAATGTAACCCTCAAGAACGATTTCGCTGGAAGCCGCCACCTGCAGATCGGCATTTTTTTGTAACGCGCCGAGGCATTTCACCACTTCGGTCTTGGCGCCGCGCAGCAGACCGGCGAACTGGTATTCGGAGAGATTATCCGGCACTGGTGTTACCGCGCCAAGAATGGTTGCCGGATCGCAGCCGATCACCGTCGCCACCGGAAAAGGCTGACCCGGATGCTTCAGGCAGTGGTCACGAAAATCGAGCGCGCCGCCGCGATGCGCCAGCCAGCGCATGATTACCTTGTTTGGCCCGAGTACTTGCTGCCGGTAGATGCCGAGATTCTGCCGCGCCTTCTCCGGCCCGCGCGTCACTGTCAGCCCCCAGGTGATCAGCGGCGCCACGTCGCCCGGCCAGCAATGCTGGATCGGCAGGCGCGAAAGATCAACGTCCTTGCCCTCCCAGACAATTTCCTGACACGGTGCCGACGAGACCACTTTCGGCGCCATGTTGAGCACTTGCTTGAACACCGGCAGCTTGTCCCACGCGTCCTTCAAACCCTTCGGCGGCTCGGGCTCCTTGAGAAAGGCGAGCAGCTTGCCAACCTCGCGCAGCGCCTCGACCGACTCCTGCCCCATGCCCAACGCGACGCGGCGTGGCGTGCCAAAAAGATTGGCCAAAACCGGAATGCTGAGTTTGCCGAATGCGCCTTTGGGATTTTCAAAAAGAATCGCCGGACCACCGGCCCGCAACACACGGTCGCAGATTTCGGTCATCTCCAGCCGGGTATCGACCTCGACGCTGACGCGCTTCAGTTCGCCGATACTTTCCAGCTGTGCAATGAAGTCGCGCAGGTCGTGATATCGCATGAAAGAAAATCCGTGGAAAGATTGAGCAACGAGGATTATCCTAGAAAAAGCAGTTATTCACCGCAAAGGCGCAAAGAACGCAAAGGTTCGCAAAGATGAAAAGCTCTCTGGGCTAAATCAATAGCGTAGTATTTTTTTGATTGCCCATGCCACTCGCCCAAAAAATGAATGGCACAAGCTATTCGACCCATTGTTTCCTTTGCGTTCTTCGCACCTTTGCGCCTTTGCGGTGAAGTTTTCAGGATTGCCCTTGATCCAACGTCAAACGGGGAAGCTGGATGAGCACAACATTGAACCTCGCCACATTGCCGCTGATCGCTTTCTCGGCGTGCAGCAAAAATGACGAATTGCAGATCGTGCAGGCCGACGGCGGCATGCTTGACCTGTTCGACACCGCAGCCGCGCCCGCCAACTGGCTTGGCAAGGCCATGCATCCGGATGAGCGGACCGCCTTTCTGGCGCCGCCGCAAGGCGAATCACGCCAGCTGGTTCGGCTGCAGGCCAAGGATGGCACCTGGCGCTGGTTCAACTTGC
This sequence comes from Rhodocyclaceae bacterium, assembly GCA_044359525.1. Lineage (GTDB taxonomy): Bacteria > Pseudomonadota > Gammaproteobacteria > Burkholderiales > Rhodocyclaceae > CAJBIL01. Next base: position 15,669 of record JBIKLY010000069.1, read on the forward strand.
GTATCAGTGACGTTCAAAAACGCGGTGACGCCTTGCACTACACCGCCCTGCTCACCGACGCGACCGAATTCAAGGCGATGGAGGAAGTTGCGCAGCGCTATCGCGACTACACCGAGATCACCTCCGACTGGTACTGGGAGATGGATGAAGCGCACCGCTTCACCTACTTTTCACGCGAATTCGAAGAGGTTACGGGCCTGCCGAGCGCCAGTGCGCTCGGCAAAACACGCTGGGACGGCCTCGGCCGGGAGAACCTCGGCAATATCGACTGGGAGGCGCATAAACAGTTGATGTACACGCAGAAACCGATCCGCAACTTCGAATACCCGAGCCGCCGCGCCGACGGCCGCATCGTCTGGCTGCGCGCCAGCGGCAGCCCGCGCTACGACGACAGCGGGAAATTCATCGGCTATTACGGGATCGCCGCCGACATCAGCGCAACACGACGCATCGAGGAGCGGCTACAGCAATCCGAGCGACTGGCGTCGATCGGCCAGCTGGCGGCGGGCGTTGCACACGAGATCAACAACCCGATCAGTTTTGTCCGCTCCAACGTCGAAATGCTTGGCAACTATCTCGACACGCTGCTCAAACTGCTTGAGCATTACGCCGCCGTTGAGGCGAGCTGCACGGCAACGGAGGCCCTCTCGACACTGCAGATCGAAAAGAAAAAAGCCGACCTCGACTACCTGCGCGAAGACGCACCGGCGCTGCTCGACGAGTGCCGCAACGGCCTTGAGCGGGTACGCAAGATTGTCGCCGACCTGCGCGAGTTTTCCCGCGAGGGCGATACCGGCTGGAGTGAAACGGATATTCATACCTGCCTGGAAAGCGCTATCAACCTGCTTGCCGGTGGTCTGCCGAAAACGGTCGAAATCAAGCGCCAGTTCGCCACACTGCCGGCACTGCGCTGCAAACCACTGCAACTCAATCAGGTTTTTCTCGCCCTGCTCACCAATGCGGCGCAGGCGATCGGTGAGCAGCCCGGCTGCATCACCGTGAGCAGCGGAAAAAGCGACAGCGGTGAGGCATGGATTGAAGTGGCTGACACTGGCTGCGGTATCTCGGCAGAAACCCTGCCGCGAATCTTCGAGCCATTTTTTACGACGCGGCCAATTGGCAAAGGCACCGGAATGGGGCTGTCGATGAGTTTTGGTATCGTCGCCGACCACGGAGGCCGAATCGAGGTGCAGAGCACAGCCGGCAGCGGTTCGACTTTTCGCGTGAGCTTGCCGGACAACCCGGAACAGGCTGCCTGAAATCGCCCCTACAAGCGGATCAAGAAACTCAGGGCAATCCCGGCAAAAACACTCGCGCCGATCCAGTTGTTATGCAGAAAGGCCTTGAAGCACTTTGCCGGATCGCGCGCCCGGATCAGCGTGAAATGGTAGCCAGCAATGCCAGCAGCAAGCAGCAGCCCGGCGTAAAACGGCCAGCCCAGATACAAGCCGTAGCCCACCCAGCCAATCAGACCGAGCGCTAGCGCATAGCACAGCATGACTGCCGCAACATCAAAGCGACCAAAGGTAATCGCCGAAGTCCGGATGCCGATCTTCAGATCATCGATGCGATCAACCATCGCGTATTCGGTATCGTAGGCAACCGCCCAGAAGACATTGGCGAGCAGCAGCCACCACGCCTCGGCCGGCACACTGCCGAGGTGCGCCGCATAGGCCATCGGGATGCCAAAACCGAAGGCGACGCCAAGATAAGCCTGCGGTACGGCAAAGAAGCGTTTGGTAAACGGATAGCTCGCCGCGAGAAACAAGGCCGCTACCGACAGCCCAACGATCAGCCAGCTTTTCAGCGGCAGAATGAGGACAAAAGCGCAAGCGGCCAGCGCGGCAAAAAGAATCATCGCCTCCCGGGTCGACACTTTGCCGGCCGTGATCGGCCGCTCCCGGGTGCGCGCCACATGCCGGTCAAAATCCCGGTCAGCGAAGTCATTGATCACACAACCGGCCGAGCGCATCAGCACTGTGCCCAGCGTGAAGATCCACACCACCGCCCAATCCGGCTGCCCCAGCGCAGAAAGCCACAGCCCCCACAAGGTCGGCCAGAGCAGCAGCAGGATGCCGATCGGCTTGTCGAGCCGCATCAGCTTTTCGTAGAGGTCGACACGTTCGCGCAGTTTTTGCCTTGAGAGATTCATTGGCCTTCCAAGCGGGGGCTGAATTGCGCATTGATGCGCTTGATTTCATCATCATTGACGCCTGCTCAGGCGGCAAGCTGCCCGTTCAGCCAGTGAGCGGAGTCCATGCCGAAGCGATTAGCCACGACAAGGCAGTCAGCGCGTGCGATTTTACTGAATTTCGCATTAACGTGCGTCGTCTACTTTTCTCCACCATGAGGGTTTTGCAGCACGCCGCTGCAGCGAACAACGCCAGCGTAAAACCCGCCAGCGAATTGCTGTCAGCCAGCACCTAGCGCCATCACCCCAGCCTGCGCGACCAGCGCATCTTCGCCAGCCTTGACGCCGGAAACCCCCACCGCACCGATCACCACGCCATCGATGATGATCGGCTCGCCGCCTTCGAGCGGCACCACCGGCATTGCCAGCGCAGCAAAGCGGCCGTTGTTGACCATTTCCTCGAAGGCCTTGCTCGGCTTGCCGGTGAGCACGCTGGTGCGCGCTTTCTCCGGGGCCACAGCGGCGCTCATCAGCGGTGCGCCATCCATGCGCTGCAGCCAGAGGGCGTGGCCGCCGGCATCGCAGATTGCGATGCTTACTGCCCAGCCGCGTTCAATGGCGGCCGCCTCGGCGGCTGCGGCAATGCGTTTCACATCATCGAGCACCAATGCTTTGGTGTTTTTCATGGGCGGTTTCCTGTTCTATTTTTAACGTTTGCTCAAAGGATCAAAATGGCGCGAAAGTCGTTCACGTTGGTCAGCGTCGGGCCGGTCACCAGCGAATCGCCGAGCATGCCAAAAAAACCGTGCCCGTCGTTATCGTCCAGACTATCCAGCGGACAAATCCCCTTCGCCCAGGCACGCGCCAGCGTGTCGGGCGTGGCGATGGCGCCGGCGATTTCTTCCTGGCCATCCACCCCGTCGGTATCGCCAGCCAGCGCATACACACCGGCCGTGCCGCGCAGG
>JBIKLY010000067.1:0-19791 GCA_044359525.1 Rhodocyclaceae bacterium
CGACATTCCGCCCGCCGCGCCCCTGGCCGCGCACCGTCACCGTTGTTTCACCGCCGGAGAGCAGCACGCAGGGTGCCGCAAACGGCTGACCATGATTGCGCACCTGCAGGGCAATGCCGGCCATGACCTTGCCGACATCGCGCGCCTCGCCTTCGATGCTGTCGCCGAGAATGAGCGGTGTGATGCCGGCCTGTTGCGCCACTTGGGCAGCAGCCTCAAGCGCCATCTGTGGCGTGGCGATCAGGTGCGTGATCACCGTTTCAAGGCGCGGGTCGCCGGGCTTCAAGGTTTCGCCGACGCCGCTTTCAAGCAGCTGACGCGCGCCCTCCGGCAGTGCGATGCGGTAACGCCGAATGATTTCCAGCGCATTGGCGCAGGTAGTCGGATCGGCCACGGTCGGGCCGGAGGCGATATCCATCGGGTTATCGCCCGGCACGTCGGAGATCAGCAGATTGACAACGCGCGCCGGGTGGCAGGCTGCCGCCAGTCGGCCGCCCTTGATTGCCGAGAGGTGGCGGCGCACACAATTCATTTCCGAGATTGTCGCGCCGGATTGCAGCAAGGCGCGATTGATCGCCTGCTTGTCTTCGAGGCTGACACCTTCACCCGGCAAGGGCATCAGCGCCGAACCGCCGCCGGAGATCAGGCAGATCACCAGATCGTCGGCCGACAGCCCCTGCACCCGCGCCAGCAAGCGCCCCGCCGCAACACGCCCGGCCGCATCGGGCACCGGATGGGCGGCCTCGACGATTTCGATGCGCTCACACGGCACGGCATAACCATAACGGGTGACGACCAGACCTTCGAGCGGCCCCCGCCAGTGGCGCTCCAGCGCCTGCGCCATCGCCGCCGAGGCCTTGCCGGCACCGATGACGAGGGTTCGCCCCTTCGGCGGTTCCGGCAGGAAGCGGGGAATGCAGTGCTCGGGCTGCGCCGAATTGACGGCAGCGGCAAACAGGCGGGTGAGCAATTCCCGGGGAGAGTCAGTCATGCCGGACGCGCCTGACCGGCCAGTGCCGCGATCCAGCCGAGTCCCGCGCGGGTCCCGGCGGCCGGTTTGGCCGGTTTGTACTCGCAGCCGATCCAGCCGCTATAACCGAGCTGGTCGATGTGACGAAACAGCCACGGATAGTTGATTTCACCGCTGCCCGGTTCGTTGCGTCCGGGGTTGTCGGCCAGTTGCATATGGGCGATGCGCGGCAGGTGTCGGGCAATCGTATTGCCGAGTTCGCCCTCCATGCGCTGCGCGTGATAGATGTCGTACTGCAGGAACAGATTGTCCGACCCGACTTCGTCGATGATCGCAATGGCCTGTTCGGTACGGTTCAGGAAGAAACCGGGAATATCGAAGCTGTTGATCGGCTCGATCAGCAGACGAATCCCAGCAACCTTCATCTGCCCTGCGGCAAAGCGCAGGTTGTCGATCAATGTTGCGCGTGCCGTGTCCTGACAAGCGCCCGCCGGCACGATGCCGGCCAGGCAATTCACCTGCGGGCAAGCGAGCGCCTGCGCGTACTCGATGGCGCGACCGACACCCGCGCGGAATTCGTCGATGCGATCCGGCAGACAGGCAATACCCCGCTCGCCGCCTGCCCAGTTGCCAGCCGGCAGGTTGTGCAGCACCTGCGTCAGTCCATGCGCCTTGAGTTGCCCGGCCAATACCTCTTTGGGGAAGTCGTAAGGGAAAAGAAATTCAACGCCCGTGAACCCGGCGTCGGCAGCGGCCTTGAAGCGGTCGAGGAAGTCGACTTCGCTGAACAGCATCGTCAGGTTGGCGGCAAATTTCGGCATGCGCAGGGTCTCCGGTTTACATGGCAGTTTGTCTGGTTCAAGCATAGACATCAAAGCTGAACGAGGGAATGCCCGCCGATGTCAGCTCTTTCAATACTTTATGTATCGAATCGAACAAGAAGCTCACAGAGTCACGAAAAATCTCTCGCCACTATTTCATCACGCCTCGCCACACTCAGCTGCTTTTGGCGGCACCGGCGCAAAGTAGCTGGCGGCCAGAACCAGCAGGGCAACGCCAATCAGCGAGCCCGTCCACATCGCCGTTCCCGCATTGGCCAGATCAACCGCAAGCAACTTGATACCAACCACGGCGAGCAGCGCAAAGCCGCCATACCAGCCCTGCCGGCTGCCCTGCCGCGTGGCGCGAATCATCAAGCCGATGGCAAGCGCAGACCACAACAAGGTGAGCATGCCTTGCAGCAGCGCCGAGTGAAACAGCGCATGCGATTCGAAGCGTACGCCGCCCCAGTGATGTGCGATGCGTGCTGCCAGCGTGCTGATCCAGACAAAGCCGAGCGCGGCCGGCAAGGCAGTGAAACGACCAACAACATCCCAGCCGGGCAGCGGGTCGTCACGCATTTTCCCGAGCCAGCCGCCGAGCGCCGCGAGTACCGCCAGTTGCGCAAGGTCGAAAGGGTTGAACAGCGGCACATAAGGCAAACCCGAGCCGGCGCCGGAATGGCTGAAGTTGGCAAGCAGCGACCAGAGTGTCGCAACAATCGCCAGCGGCAGGCAGGCGATGCCACGATACGCACCGGGCTGTGCGGCAAACGGCCACAGTTGGCGCCGTGCGCCATGGTCGGCCAGCCACAGACCGGCTGCTACGGCGACGCCCCAGGCGAGTAATGGCCAAAGGCTGACGCCATGCGCCAGACGCTGACCGATCCACGCCAGTTCTCCTCCGGCAAGAGCAACGATCAGCCACCACGACAGCACATGCCGCAAGGCAACGAAGGGCATTGTTGCGCCATCTTCGTCTTGTTCATGCGCTTCCTGCCGTGCCAGCAACCAGTAATGCACGCCAAGCGCACACGGCAGCACGATGACCAGATAGCCGGCCAGCGCGTGCCCGTCGCGCAGCGCTGCCGCCACCGCCACCAGGCAGATCAGCGGCAACAACAGTGCGCTGGCGTTGCGCGGTGCTGACCACGCTTTGGCTGCGCCATACCACTCCAGTGCAACGCAGGACAGGGCGGCAACCAGCAACGCCAGCGGCAGGTGCAGCGCATGCGGCGCAAAGCGGTCGATCTCGCCCCACGTCGTGCCGAACCACCAGAGCAATGACCAGGCTAGGAGGAGCGATGGCGAGACCACCGGCTTCGGCAGCTGGCGCAGAAAATTTGCACCGACAAAAGCGGCCGCAGCGATCAGCAGGCCACCAATGCAAACGTCGTTGAACACCGGCTGCACATGCGCAAGACCCGGAACCGCATCGAGAAAATAAACACCGGCTGCCACCTGCATCGCTGCGCCAAAAGCCTGCGCCACGCGCCGCTCGCGCTGCACGCCGAACCACAGGACGGCGATGCCTTCGACCGCCCACAACGCCGAGGTGACCTGCGCACCAAAGGCCAGCGGCACGGCAAGCGTCAGCAAGGCAATGGCAATACCGAGATGACTGCGTTCCAGCAAGCGCATCTCCGGCTCGGGGCGACGATAGAGCGGCAGCCATAGCGCCAGATAATAAAGACCGGCGAACAGCGCGCTCCACGCCAACCCGTAACGGTCGTGACCGAGCAGCGCAGTTTGCAAAAAGCTGCCGGCCAGCGGCGTGCCGAAGACGAGGATGCCTTCGCCCCATCCCCTCCAGCCCGGTGCGCGCAGCAGCGCGGTGAGCGGCGAGGCGGCTGAATACATGACGCAAAAGAGGATCAAAAACCCTTGGCTCACCAGGTAGTAGAGCGGCCGGTACTGGTCGAACGCCCAACTCATGCCGATGATCAGCGTCAGGATGAAACCGGCAACATTCAGTACGCGCCACGAACGGAACCAGCCGACACCGAGAACAAAAGCATTGAGCAGCGCAAAGTAGGCAAACAACATGGTTGGATCACCGCCGCCCGATGTTGCCAGCACCGGGGCGATAAACGCGCCGGCGATACCGAACACGGCGAGCAACTCGCCATCCTGTTTTGCAGCGAGCAGGACACAGCCGACACCGAGCGCGGCAAACAGCGCAAAGGCCGCCACCTCGCCGAGCAGAGCGTAACGGGCGAGCATGAAATAGACGATCAGATAGAGAATGGCGAAACCGCCACCCTGCAGCGCGAGGCCGAACATGCGGGGTGCATTTTGTTCCGGCTGCGTTGCCTTCTGCACACGCGTCCAGCCAAAAACAATCATCGCGATGCCGGCGACGGCACCAAGCAGCAAGCGTAACTGGATTGGCATCAGACCATATTCGGCCGCCAGACGCAGACCCGAAGCAACACCGAAAAAGAGCAGCACGACGCCGATTTTGGCCAGCAGATTGCCGGCCAGCAGGCGCGACCACCAGGCCGGTGCCTCCGGCACCGACGCTTCACCGACTGGCGCCGTCTTGTCTTCCTGCCAGGCGGCGGGTATCTCACGTGGCGCAGCGTGGGCTGCCGGCGCCGCTTCACTCAACGCATCAGGCGGTGCAGCTTCGGCAGCAAGCGCAGCGCTCGCCAGCGCCGGCGTCTCGACCACCGCCTCAACCGGTGATTCAAGCGGATCGCCGCGCAACTGTGCAAGCTCGGCGCGCAGCGCCTGTGCATCGCGATGCAACCAGTCAACCTGCGCTTCGAGCGTACGCAAGCGCTGTTCGGTCGATGCAGATGGTGTGCCGCTTCGACTCATGCCTTGACGCTTCCACGCAACGCCGAGCACCAAACCGAGCAAGCCGCCGGCCAGCGCAGCGTCACCTCCCGCAAGGCTGCCCAGCGCGGCACCCAGCAGCAATCCGATAAACCACATGACGCGCTCCTTTCGCTTTTCATCTTTAAAGCCTCAATTCGTCCACGAAAACCACAAAAAAATATCGCAAGCTTCTGGTTTATTTCGTGCCTTTCGTGTCTTTCGTGGACAGACTGCTTTTTCCACTTTCATTCCTACTTCCAGCTCCCACGCAAGTCGGCGACGAGCAACTGCAGATGTTCCGGCGTCGCCGCTTCCGGCGCGACCGGCGCACCGGCAACAAGGCCGATCTTCGAGAACAGACCGCGACGTAGCGGCCTGCTCATCGCCGGCCCATCCTTGCGGCTAAAGAAACTGCCCCACAGACCGCGCAGCGCCAGCGGAACAACCGGCACCGGGCTTTGCCCGACAATGCGCTGAATTCCCGAACGGAAGGGATAGAACTCGCCGGTATCGGTGATCCGCCCTTCCGGGAAAATACCGACCACCTCACCCGCCGCGAGGGCGCGCGCCACCTCTTCGAAGGCCGCCTCCATCATCGCCGGATCTTCCTTGGCCGGCGCAATCGGAATAGCGCGCATGTGACGGAAGACGAAGCTGATCACCGGCGTGCGGAAGATACGATGGTCCATCACGAAACGGATCGGTCGCCGACTTGCTGCGGTGATTACCAGCGGATCGACGAAACTGACGTGATTGCAGACGATAACCGCAGCGCCTTCCTCGGGAATGTTTTCCAGGCCCCGCTGCTCCAGACGATAGATCGAATGGATCAACAACCAGGCCACGAAGCGCAGCAGGAATTCGGGCACCAGCCCATAGATGTAGATCGCCACGCCGGCATTGCACAGCGCTGCGATGCCGAACAGCACCGGGATCGAAACGCCGCTGCCGAGCAGCCCGGCGGCGGCGAGTGCGCCAACGACCATGAACAGTGCGTTGAGAATATTGTTGGCGGCGATGATGCGCGCCCGATGCTCGGGCGAACTGCGCAACTGGATCAGGGCATACAGCGGGACGATGAAAAAGCCGCCAAACAGACCCAGCGCAAAGAGATCGAACAGCACGTGCCAGGTGCTGAACAGCGTAAGCAGCGCAGGTACGGAGAGCGACCCGCCACTGGGCAACACAGAAGGCGAAGCGAAGGCCAGATCGAGGCCGAACAGCGTCAGGCCGATTGATCCGAAAGGCACCAGACCGATTTCCACATGCTTGCTCGACAAGCGCTCGCAGAGCAGCGAACCGAGACCAATGCCCATCGTGAAGGTGGCAAGCAGGAGCGTCACGGCACTCTCGCCACCGCCAAGCACGTTTTTGGCATACGACGGGAACTGCGCAAGAAACAGCGCGCCATAAAGCCAGAACCACGAGATACCAAGAATCGATAAAAACACCGTGCGGTTCTGCCGGGCAAAGCCGATGTTGCGCCAGGTTTCGCTCAGCGGATTGAGGCTGACCACCAGCGCCGGCGCCGGTGCCGGCGCAACGGGGATGCCGCGGCTGGCAAGATAACCGGCGACGGCAACGAGCAGCCCGGCGTAGGCCACCCACACCGGATCACCGCCCGCGCCGGCGAGCAGCCCGCCGGCCAGGGTACCGATCAGGATCGCGACAAAGGTGCCGGCCTCAACCAGCGCATTGCCGCCGACCAGTTCATCCTCGCGCAGATGCTGCGGCAGGATGGCGTATTTCACCGGCCCGAACAGCGTCGAATGCAGACCGAGCAGAAACAACGCAGCAAATAGCACGGGCAGGCTGTGCATGGAAAAGCCAAGCGCCGCGACGCCCATGATGAGCATCTCCAGCACCTTGACCAAGCGCGCCAGTTTCGCCTTGTCGTATTTGTCGGCCAGTTGCCCGGCGGTGGCCGAGAAGAGGAAGAACGGCAGGATGAAAATACCCGCCGCCAAGTTGCTCAGAACCTCGGGCGCCAGCGTCGTCCAGCTGGCGGCCTGAAAGGTGAGCAGAACAATCAGCGCGTTCTTGAACAGGTTGTCGTTAAAGGCACCCAAAAATTGCGTGCCGAAAAAAGGCGCGAAACGCCGGGATTTGAGCAGCGAAAACTGGGAGTGCTGAGACTGCTGGTTTGATCCGGAGCTCATCACGCGGCCTCACGAATGTAGTTGAGTACGTTACCCAGCGCACCTTCGAGGAAAGGGCTGTTGATCCAGAAAAAAACTTCCTTGCCCTGTTTTTCGCTGAGCAGCACATCCGCTTCGCGCAGGATCTTCAGGTGATGTGAAACCGTCGAGCGCGCCAATGTGGACACTTCGGCAATCTGCCCGACGTTGAGGTGCTCGCCCTTTTCGAAGAGCAGAAGGATGCGCTGCCGGTGCTCGTCACCGAGCGCCGTAAACACCTTGGACATCGCTTTCCATTCACGGGGAATGGCACGCCGGTAATCTCGCCTCATGACTTCGCCCTCAAAAAACAACGCGAAAAACAGCTGTATAACATATCGACAATCTTAGTTTTATCGACACGTAAGTCAAGCATTATTTTTCAAAAGCACAAAAACAAAGAGCAGCCCGAAGGCTGCCCTCAAATCGTTAAAACAAGGCGGTTACTTTTTCTTGGCGGCTGGCTTTGCAGCGGGCTTTGCAGCCGGCTTGGCGGCTGGCTTCTTCGCCGGAGCAGCTTTCGCAGCAGGCTTGGCTGCAGCCTTCTTGACGACAGGCTTCTTGCCGGCAACGGCGGCCTTCAGGCCAGCACCTGCAGAAAACTTCGGCACGGACTTGGCGGCGATCTTCAGCACGGCGCCGGTCTTCGGGTTCTTGCCGGTGCGTGCGGCACGCAGAACGGACTTGAATGTACCGAAGCCGATCAGGGCGACCGGATTACCTTTGGTGATTGCTGCCGTAATCACTTCGGTCAGCGCATCGATTGCCTTATTGACGGCAGCCTTGGAAAGTTCGGCACGTTCAGCTACAGCTTCAATGAGTTCACTCTTGTTCATCGCTATCCCCTTTGGTTTTAAAAAAGCACATTGTTCCACTAATTTTGCGGAAATCGCAAGCACTGCAAACATGCGGAAGCAATTGCCGCCTGCGCAGTTGTTAAAAAGTTAACAATCCTGCCCACTAAGCGTTCGCGAAAATCCACCACCTCCACCCTGCGATGGAAGTATGCACATCAAAATCTGTAGCGAGTCGGTTGCATTGCGGATATCCGGCGGGAAGGCGGAAAAAGGCGCAGCACGATCGATCACGCTTTTGATATAGGCAATCTCGGATTGCTGATCATCGGCACGCAACACACGAAAGCTCTTGAGCGAGCCATCCGGATTCAGCGATATCTGCACCAGCGCCTTGCCTCGCCCCTTGCTGCGCGGCTCATTCTTGACGAAAGCAGCGCTGCGATTGAGCTTGCGAATGAAGGCATCAAAGTACATGGTCATACTAAAAGGCTCGATGCTTTTCAGCCTGGCGGCCTGCTGGACGATTGCGGAATCTTCATTTTTTTCCGACGAATTCCGTGCCATCTCTCTGGCGGCGAGCAGCGCTTTCTCCGACAACTCACGGCCACTGGGTGGCCGTGCCTGCACATCAAGTTCATGGAGAAACTTGTCCATATCGGCGCGCTCGGACTTGCTCCACGACTTATTCGCCCACACATCGGTGGCCGAATCCTGCGTACGCCGGGCCGGTGTTTTTTCAGGCTTCGCACGTGGCTTGCCGGCACTATCCGGTGAGGATTTTTTTGACGCGGCAGGCTGAACTGGCGGCTGAACCATCTGCAGGGAATCAGGCCGGGCCAATGAGATATCAAGGCGACGACGTGGCTGTGTGAAGGACTCTTCGCCGGCGGGCGAAAAAACCTCGGGCATCAGGACGCGAAAGAACAGCACCGCCACGTGGAAGGCGAGAGAGATTGCAAAAGCCAGCGCAAGCGACTTCCGCGCATGGGCATTGCGGGATTCCATGGCAGCATTTTAGCGCGTGTTGCCGGAAACGGCTTTCCCCCGGGCTTTTACAAGCATGCAAAGCTCAGGCTTTGAGCAGCTCTTCCCGGCTCCCCAACCAGCGCTTGAGATGTCGTCCGGCACGTTCGGGATCTTCATGCAAGAGATATTCGGCCATTTTTCGCGCCAGCTCGACGAGATCGGTATCGCTTTCGAGGTCGGCATAGCGCAGCAGCGGTACGCCCGACTGCCGGCTGCCGACGAACTCGCCCGGGCCGCGCAAATGAAGATCCTGTCGCGCAATTTCAAAGCCGTCAGTGTTTTCAAAAATGATTTTCAGACGCGCCCTTGCCGTTTCTGACAGCGGTTGCTGGTAGAGCAGAATGCACACCGAATCGTGCACGCCCCGTCCGACGCGCCCTCGCAACTGGTGCAACTGCGAGAGTCCGAAACGCTCGGCGTGTTCGATCACCATCAGGCTGGCATTCGCAACGTCGACGCCGACTTCGATCACCGTCGTTGCCACCAGCACGTCGATCTCGCCAGCGGCAAAAGCGGCCATTGCGCTGGCCTTTTCGTCACTCTTGAGACGACCATGGACGAGACCGATTCGCAGATCGTCAAGCTCTTCGCTGAGTGCCGAGAAAGTATCAAGCGCGGTTTGCAACTGCAACTTCTCGGACTCTTCGATCAGCGGACAAACCCAGTAGGCCTGCCGGCCGTTGGCGACGGCGGAACGCACCCGTGCGATCACTTCGTCGCGTCGCGCATCGGAAACCAGTTTCGTTTTCACCGGCGTTCGCCCCGGCGGCAATTCGTCAAGTACCGAAACATCGAGGTCGGCGTAGTAGCTCATCGCCAGCGTGCGCGGGATCGGCGTCGCGGACATCATCAGCTGATGGGGATTACCCCCCTTCTTGCGCAACTCCAGCCGCTGCGCAACACCAAAGCGATGCTGTTCATCGACGATAGCCAGGCCGAGTCGCGCGAAATCGACACCTTCCTGAATCAGCGCATGTGTGCCGACCACCAGTTGCGCAGTCGTCGCCGCCTGCAGCTGCATCGCTTGTTTGGCGGCCTTCTTCAAGCTGCCCGACAGCCACGCGACTTCGACCCCGAGCGGCGCCAACCACGAGCGCAATTTGAGGTAGTGCTGCTCGGCGAGGATTTCTGTCGGCGCCATGAAAGCGGCCTGATAGCCCGCTTCAATGGCCTGGCACGCAGCCAGCGCAGCAACGATGGTCTTGCCGCTGCCGACATCGCCTTGCAGCAAACGCTGCATCGGATGCGCTTGCGCCAGGTCGCCGGCAATCTCGGCAACAACGCGTTGCTGTGCGCCAGTCAGGCCAAAAGGCAGTGCCGCCAGCAACTGCTGCGCGAGTTGGCCGGCCGACTTGAGCGGTGGCGCGCCCTTCTGCCGCCGTGCGTTATAGGCCCGGCGCAGTGAAAGCTGCTGCGCGAGCACCTCGTCAAACTTGATACGTCGCCAGGCGGGATGCGTGCGCAGTTGCAACTCGGCTTCCGGCACGCCGGGTGGCGGCGCGTGCAGCAGCAAAACAGCATCGGCAAAGGCTGGCAGGGCATGGCGGCGACACCAGCGCGCATCGAGCAGTTCGCCAAGATCGGATTCGCCAAGCGCCTTGCCGATCAGCTTGCGCAGCGCGTTCTGCGACACGCCGGCGGTCGTCGGGTACACGGGTGTCAGCGAGCACGGCAAGGCCTCATCGTCGGCGACCGGGCGATAGCGCGGATGCACCATCTCGGCATCGAAAAAACCGTGCCGAATCTCGCCGAAGATGCGCAGGCGTCGCCCATTGTCGCGGGCGGTTTCCAGCTGTTTTGTCTGGCTGCCGTAGAAATTGAGGAAGCGCAGCGTGAGCTCGCCGCTGGCATCGGCAACGCGCGCCACCAGCTGGCGGCGCGGGCGAAACTGTACCGAAACGTCGAGCACCTCGGCCTCGACCTGCAGCGGCGAGCCCGGCAGCGCGGCGTCGATCAGCGTGACGCTGGTTTCATCCTCGTAACGCAGCGGCAGGTGCAGGACGAGATCGTCGCGCCGCGTCAGGCCAAGCTTTGCGAGCTTGGCGGCAATCGCGGGCGGCGCCTTGATCTCGTCGGCGGCAGACATCAGCCGGTACGTATTATTTCAGCAACACCATCACCGCATCGGCCTCGACCAGCGCAGCGCGCGGCAGCGATGCGACACCAACGGCAGCGCGCGCGGGGAAGGGCTCGGAAAAATACCGGGCCATCGTTTCGTTGACCTTGGCAAAGTGGCCAAGGTCGGTCAGAAAAACGTTAAGCTTGACCACGTCGGCCAGCGAGCCGCCAGCGGCTTCGGCGACCGCTTCGAGGTTGTCGAAAACACGAACGATCTGCGCATCAATCCCGTCAACCATCTGCATGCTCGCCGGATCGAGGCCAATTTGGCCCGACAGGTAAACGGTATCGCCGACCCTGACCGCCTGTGAGTAGGTACCAATAGCAGCCGGCGCATGCGGGGTTGAAATGATTGTCTTGGCCATGATGCACACTCCTGGGGTAAGGTTGAAAAACCGGTTTAACCACAACGAACACAACGGCCACAACGAAATACAAAATCTTTTCGTTTCTCTTGCTCTTCGTTGTGGCCGTTGTGCCCGTTGCGGTAGATGCTTTTAGAAAACAAGGAGTTTAAATGACGACAGTGATCATCGCCAATCTGAAAAAAATGCTCGGCGGTCCACGCGACAGCGCCTTGCTCCGCTACTCACTCGGCAACGAATACCTGAAAACTGGCGATGCCGCGCAAGCCGCAGCGCGTTTTGCTGAAGCCGTCGAGCGCGATCCGAAATATTCGGCCGCCTGGAAGCTGCTGGGCAAGGCACTGAGCGACAGCGGGCAAACAACTGCGGCACTGGCGGCCTACGAGCAAGGCATCCTCGTCGCTCAAGAAAAGGGTGACGTACAGGCGGCAAAAGAAATGACGGTGTTCGCCAGGCGCCTGAAGAAACAACTCGCCGGCGAATAAGCGTCGCTCAGCGTCGCGCCGCAGCTTTTGGCGGCGTCAGCATCAGCGCATCGATCCCGAGGTCCTTCAACTTCGCACGCGCTGCATCGGCCTCTTCACGACTCTTGAACGGCCCGACCTGCACACGTGTTTCCAGCGTCGAGGGAATACCGTTGAGCGTTAATTTGGCGTGCAGCTCTTCGGCGAGATGCGCGTCGGAGAAGACGCCTGCCTGCAGTGCGTATCCGGAAAAGAGTCTCGGTGGCGCCGGCTGCCGGGCGGAAAGCCCCGGTGCCGGAGCGGGCGCGACCGGCTCAGTCGCCGAGCGGCTTTCCGGCGCTCTGGCGGGTGTGGCTGGAGGCGCGGCTGCCGACTGCGGAGTTGCTTGTGACGGCGCAGTGCGTGGCAACACGGGCTGCGCAAGAACTTCCGGGCGCGAAGGCGCCTCCACAGGCGGCTGCGACTTGTCGACCGGGGCAGCGCTGGCCTCCGGCTCTGCTACTGTTTTCGGCTCATTCTTTGCGAGCTCTGCCGGCGGTTCGGCCGGCTTGACAGGCTGCGTGATTTCTTTTTTCGGCACCGGCACCGGCTCAGTAAAACGTGGTGTCTGAACCTCGGGTTCATCCGGCGCATTCAGGCGATCAAACACGGCCAAGGTGGCCAGCAATGCAACAATCATCAAGCCGGCGAAGGTCATGCGCAGGGCAAGCTTGCGCTTGAGATCAGGCGGCTCTGTCGTGGCGGTGTTGCCATTACTGATCTGGTTTGCCATGCGCTCCCTCTTCCCCTAAATACCGTCGTTACGATTGCGTACCAGCGCGACAACCAGCTCAGCCTCGGCGCGGGCGATCCCGCAATGCTGCGAGATCGTCATCGCATCGTGCCCCTGCATCGCCATCTGCATTGCATCGCTGTAGATCGGAGAGATGTTCTGCGCCACCTGCGGCTGAGACAACTCGCGTTCCAGCGCCTCGCGTACGGCCGACAACTCGGCGCGCAGCGCCCCCACTTCGTCACGCAAAACCGCGACATTACACTCCAGCGCCTCAATCATCCGGCGACCCGGAATCTCGGGCGGCGGTTCGTTCCAGGCGAACTCGGGTTCGATACGCGCAGGAGTTTCAGGCGGTGCTTCTGGCGTTTGCTCAAGCGCATAGGCGGCAACGGCAGATTGAGCCGCAGCAAACGCGGCGCCCGTCGCGGCGTCTTTGGCACGCCTCAGGCGCCGCATGCGCAAAAAAACGACGATAACATAGAGCACGAGAACCGCGATGATCGCGATCAGTGCTTCGCGCCAACTCAAATTGGCCAGTGCATCTGCCAAGACTCCAGAGTCCATTGTCCGCCTGCGTGATTGAGTCTGGCCGGTATTATGCCAGACACTTGCCTCTCACTAGACGCCTTCTTGCGGACTGCTCGTGGCCGTCGTTTTGGCGCGATAGTGATCCTTGCAGGCAATGTATACGGTCTTTTCAATTTCAACGTGGACGACACCTTGCCCGTCCCTGAATTCAACCTGAAAAGTGCGGTCACACTGGCCTTCACGCGCGACGGTTTCACGTACGACAGCGATATCCTCATCAGTAATCGTGAAGGCGGCAAGCAAGGTGCCGCGGCCGGGGCGACGATAGCGAATGCTCGCCGCCTTATCCCACACCACATAGTCACGGCCAAGGTTCATCGCCAGCAACATGGCAAAAATCGGATCGGTCGCCGAATAAAGGCTACCGCCGTACAGCGTTCCGGCACCATTTTTCGTGCGGCGTATAAGCGGCAAACGAACCACCGCATGCTTCAAGTCAGCCGAGACATGAATGATGCGTGCACCGGTTGCACGATAGGCGGGAAACCAGTTGAGGCCGAGACGAATCATCGTCGGGCGCCACGCTGCGGGGATGCGACTCCAGAATCGAGGGAGCATTATTGGCGCCTGAAAAAACGGAGGCCGGCGCCCAGGGGGCTGGGCGACGACCTCCGAAAACCACAACAACGAATCAAAATATCAAAGAATCGATTCAAACAGGCCCGCCGCGCCCATGCCGGTGCCGATACACATGGTCACCATGCCATAGCGCTGTTTCGTGCGCTGCAGGCCATGCACGATGGTCGCGGTACGCACCGCACCGGTGGCACCGAGCGGGTGGCCGAGGGCGATGGCACCACCCAGCGGATTCACCTTGGCCGGGTCGATATTCAGCGTGCGCACGACGGCCAGCGCCTGTGCAGCGAAGGCTTCGTTGATCTCAAACCAGTCCACGTCGTCCTGCTTGACGCCGGCTTGCTTGAGTACGCGTGGAATCGCTTCGATCGGGCCGATGCCCATGATTTCGGGCGGCACACCGGCCACCGAAAATCCGGCAAAACGCGCCAGCGGTTTCAGATTGAACTGCTTGAGGATCTTTTCCGAAACGATCAGCACGGCACCGGCGCCATCGGACATCTGCGAGCTGTTACCGGCAGTCACCGAACCACGTGCAGCAAAAACCGGCTTCAACTTGGCGAGGCGCTCCAGCGAACTGTCGGAGCGCGGTCCTTCGTCGTTTTCAGCAAGGAAGTCACGAATCATCAGTTCGCCGGTTTTCAGGTTCGGCACATGCGCCTTGATGGCGTAGGGCGAAATCTCGGCCTTGAAGTGGCCGGCCGCAATTGCCGCGCAAGCCTTCTGGTGCGAAGCGACGGCAAAGGCGTCCTGATCGTCACGCGACACCTTCCACTGCTGCGCAACCTTCTCGGCGGTGAGGCCCATGCCAAAAGCGATGGCGTAATTTTCTTCTTTCTCGAAGATGGCCGGATTCATGGCAATCTTGTTGCCCATCATCTGGTTCATCAGCGACATCGTTTCGGTACCTGCGGCGACCATGACATCGGCCTCACCGAGACGAATACGGTCGGCAGCCATCGCCACCGCCTGCACGCCGGAGGCGCAGAAGCGGTTGATCGTCACACCCGGCACGTTGTTCGGCAGACCGGCCAGCAGCCAGCCGATACGCGCGACGTTCATGCCCTGTTCGGCTTCCGGCATGGCGCAGCCGACAATGACATCTTCGACCAGCGCGGGGTCCAGCCCCGGCGCCTGCGCCATGACCGACTTGATGGCGTGGGCCAGCATGTCGTCCGGCCGGATGTGGCCGAACATGCCCTTGCGCTTGGCCACCGGCAGACGCGTCGCGGCGACAATGTAAGCATCCTGAATCTGTTTGCTCATAGGTTTCTCCTTGCTCGCTCAGTTACGCAGCGGCTTGCCGGTTTCCAGCGTGTGCTGGATCCGTTGCTGGGTTTTTTCGGTCTTCAGCAGCTCGACGAAGAGCTTGCGCTCAACGGTGAGCAGCCACGTCTCGTCGACCAGCGAACCGGTCTCGACATTGCCGCCACATAATGCCGTCGCAGCGGCCTTGGCCACCGTATAGTCGTGCGCCGAAATCATGCCGCCTTCCTTCATGTTGGCGAGCATCATTTCGCAGTTGGCGATGCCGGTACGGCCCGCCACCTTGATGTTGCGCGGCGACAACTTCGGGTAGTAGCCGGCCTCAAACAGCGCCCGTGCTTCGCGGATGGCGACGTACAGCAACTCGTTGGCGTTGAAAACAACCTTGTCCGAATCCTGGACGAAACCGAGTTCCTTCGCCTGTGCGCCACTCTTCGACACGTTGGCCATGGCAATGGTCATGAACACCGGCTGAATGAACTCGTAAGGATCGTTACCGCCTGTCTTGGCGGCACTCTCCCAGGCGCGGATGGCAAACTCCTTGCAACCGCCACCGGCCGGCAGCAAGCCAACACCGGCTTCAACCAGACCGATGTAGCTTTCCAGCGCAACAACGCGCTTCGCGGCGTGCATCAGGAATTCGCAACCGCCACCCAGCGCCATGCCCTGCACGGCAGCAACGACGGGCACCTTGGCGTATTTGAGGGCCATCGCCGTATTCTGGAACTCGCCGACGTAGCTTTCGAGCAGATCAAACTGACCGGCGGCAATCGCTTCGGCGACTTCTTTCAGGTTGGCACCGAGGGCGAAAGGCGCCTCGTGCCAAAGGACCAGCCCCTTGCTGTCGGCTTCGGCACGCGCCACTGCCTCTTGCAGGCCAACGATGACGTCGCGGCCCAGCGTATGGTTCTTCGATTTGACACTGACGATGGCAATTTCGCCGTCGATCTGCGGCAAGGTCCATAAACGGACGCCCTCGTTCTCCCACAGCGTATTGCCCTTGATCGGTTTCTCGCCAAGCACGCGCTCGGGGAAAATCTGGCGCTGATAGACCGGCAGCGTCGAGCGCGGCTTGAAACCATTGTCCGCTGCCGAGTACGAACCTTGCGCGGCATGCACACCTTCGCTGGCAAACACCCAAGCCGGCAGGGGCGTCTTGCTCATCGCCTTGCCGGCATCGATATCGGCCTTGACGGCTTCGGCGATGACTTTCCAGCCTGCTGCCTGCCACGATTCAAACGGCCCTTGCGACCAGCCGAAACCCCAGCGCATGGCGAAGTCAAGATCGCGGGCGTTGTCGGCGATCTCGCCGAGGTGGAATGCTACGTAGTGGAAAATGTCGCGGAAAATCGCCCACAGGAATTGCGCCTGCGGATGCTCGCTGGCACGCAGCTGGGCAAATTTCTCGGCGGGATTCTTGTTCTTCAGAATGGCCAGTACTTCCGGGTCAATGTCGCCCGCCGAGTCACGATAATCCTGCGCGGCGAGATCAAGCACCTTGATCGCCTTGCCTTCTTTCTTGAAGATGCCGCAACGTGTTTTCTGCCCGAGCGCGCCCTTGCCGATCAGTGCAGCAAGCCACGCCGGTGCAGCGTAGAAGCCATGCCACGGATCGTTCAGCAGCGTGTCCTGCATCGTCTTGATAACGTGCGCCATGGTGTCCAGACCAACGACGTCGGCGGTACGGTAGGTCGCGCTCTTCGGACGGCCGATGATCGGGCCGGTCAGCGAATCGACGAGATCGAAACCAAGGCCGAATTGCTGCGTGTGATGCATGACGGCAAGAATCGAGAAAACACCGACGCGGTTGGCGACGAAGTTCGGCGTATCCTTGGCGCGAACAATACCCTTGCCGAGGCGCGAAACCAGCCACGACTCGAGGTTGTCGAGCAGTGCCGGCGCAGTTGTTTTGGTCGCAATCAGTTCAACCAGATGCATGTAACGCGGCGGGTTGAAGAAGTGAATGCCGCAGAACTGCGAACGCAGCGCTTCGGGGAGGCCTTCGGACAAACGGTTGATCGACAGGCCCGAGGTATTCGAAGCGATGATCGCGTTCGGCGCGATGAAGGGCGCGATCTTGCGATACAGATCGTCTTTCCATTCCATCTTCTCGGCGATCGCCTCGATGATCAGGTCACAATCCTTGAGCTGTTCAAGATGCTGATCGTAATTGGCGGCGTCGATATAGGTGACACGATCCTTGGTGGCAAGCGGCGACGGCTCGAGCTTCTTGAGCCCGTCGATGGCTTTCCTGACGATCGCGTTCGGATCGCCCTCTTTGGCCGGCAGGTCGAAAAGCACCACCGGCACTTCGGCATTCGCGAGGTGCGCGGCGATCTGCGCGCCCATCACGCCGGCGCCGAGTACGGCGGCTTTGCGTACGATGAAATTACTCAAGCTGTCCTCCTTTTGTTATCCGGGTCTGAATCCGAGTCTGAATCCTTATCGCTCGCCGGGAGCACCCCGAAGCAACGCTGCACACGCAACTTAAACGAACGTTTGAATTATATTCCGTTTAAAGCGAAGGTCAAGAAAAAAGAAATGAAAAAAAACGCCCCGGAATCCGGGGCGTTTTTGATGGGGTTGAACCTGTCGATCAGAATGCGTGGTTGTACTGAACTGAAAGGAGATCGGCGCTGTTGTTGTCCCATTTTCCGTTGACCGTCTGAAGAAGAACTCCAGTAGAACTCGTAACAGCCCTTGCCGTGCGTGCATCCTTGAAGAAAATGTGGCTGTAGCCAAAATCAAGCGATGCAGCTTTCGACAACGTATATTTTGCGCCAAATGACAGCCAGGTCCGATCAGAATCCGGCAATGTCATAGAACGATCAGCTGCACTTTTTACAGGAGATTTATCGTAGGCAATACCAAACCGCAGTTTCCAAGCATCGGAGTACTGATAGTTCGCCCCCAATCCAATACGATAGGTGTCCTGAAAATTGTATGAAAGTGTCTTGATCAAGGCGCCCGTCTGCTTGTTTTTCAGCCCTACATCATCAATCGAACTCCAACCCGTCCAAGTGAAATCACCAAGCATATCCCAGCGGTCACTCAATTTCTGCGAAACAGCAAGAGATGCGCTGTCCGGCATATCGAGTGTCGCCTTGATATCCTGATTAACTGCGCCAAGGGCCGTTAAAGTAGCGCCAGTTCCCGAAACTTTCTGCTTCCCTTCCAAATGGAATTTTGTGTTTGAGCGATAGGTAAGGCCGACGCGCGTACTCGGAGAGAGCTGAAACATCGCACCGAGGTTGTAACCTATAGCCCAATCATCGCCCTTTACATCAACATAGGCTCCCGCAGGAGCTCCAACGGCAAGCGTGGGGCTCTGTGCAGGAATACCAAACTTGAACTGGGTTTCATTGTGGGCAAAATTGACACCAGCACCTAAAGAAACCTTTTCATTCAGCTTGAAAGCGATTGATGGGTTAATGTTGATCTGCTCCATCGCACCATAAAATCCCGCATTAAAGCCACGGAAGTTTTTGTCATATTCTGTTTCATTCCCAAAGGTCGGCGACACACCGACACCGATACGAAGGGACTGGGACAGCGAGTATGCCCAATACCCGCTCGGAATCAAGGCCAAACCACCTGCATTACCACCGTCGCCGGTAGGAGCATAGACAGTAACGTCTGGTCCAGCGATTAGACCGGCGCGCGTAAAAGTCCCGGTATCTTTGTACTTGATGGAGCGGCTAAGCAAAGTTCCAGACCCGGAAATATTGTGCCCTTCCGACAAGTAAGTCATACCAGCCGGGTTGAAGTAGATTGTCCCTGCATCTTCTGCAGCAGCAGCAGCACCGGAAAACGCGTTTCCGTTGCCAGAACCGTTCTGGTTCTGAATCGCAAAACCCGCCGCACTGGCAACGCCAGCAAATCCAAACATCATCAGCGCCGGAATCAGGCGCATCGTCAAAATTTTCTTCATTTTCTGTTCCCCTTAATTCAAATTGTTTTTAAAAATATATTTCTCAGAAGATTACTTGCTTCAAGTTGTTGCTATTAGACAAAAAAACAGTGTTTTAAAGCTAGGATTACTCAGCCGGAGGAAGTTCACGCTTACCTCCCTGTTGGTTTATTGCAACATAAGTCAAAGTTGCTTCGGTCACCTTCACAGTTTCCGGATTGCTCGGGTTGCGTTCAGCATAAACCTCGACATTCACCTTGATCGAGGTTCGCCCGGTTTCGATCACCTCGGCAAAGAAACTGACCACATCGCCAACCGATACCGGTTGTTTGAATAAAAACGAATTGACCGAGACCGTCGCCACGCGACCGCGAGCCCGACGCATGGCAGGTATCGCGCCTGCGACGTCGACCTGCGCCATGATCCAACCGCCAAATACGTCGCCATTGGCATTGACATCAGCTGGCATCGGCATGACGCGCAGAGCAGGTTGTTTGTTCGGTAACTCGGTAGGAAATTCAGGCACTTTGTTTGTTCCTGTAGTTGAGCGGGCCACCCGTAAAGGGGGCAAAGCCGGTGCCAAAAATCACCCCAGCATCAGCCAGATCGGCATCAGCGACGACGCCTTCATTCACCAGTTGCTGCGTGCGTTCGAGCAGCGGCTTGACAAGGCGTTCCGCGAGACCGGGCGGCACCGGGCCAGCCGGCGCTTTGGTTGGTCGGCCGCTACTGTGATCGTAAAAGCCCTTGCCGGTTTTTTTGCCCAGATTGCCGGCATTGAACCGTTCGGCAAGGCACTTGGGGGGGGCGACACCTGCGTTGGCCAAGCCTTTACCCGCAGCCATCGCCACGTCCAGCCCGACCATATCAACCAGTTCAATCGGCCCCATCGGCATACCGAAAGCAAGCATTGCCTCATCCACGGTTTCCGGCGAAATACCCTCGTCAACCGCGCGCATCGCTTCGAGCATGTAAGGACCGAGCACGGCATTGACCAGGAAGCCCGGTGTACTTTTTACCGGCAATGGCAGGCGGTCAATCTGTTTGACAAAAGCAGCAGCACGCGCTGCCATTTCCGGATCGCCGCCCTCGGCAGAAACCACTTCAACCAGCGGCAT
>JBIKLY010000098.1:0-11518 GCA_044359525.1 Rhodocyclaceae bacterium
GCTCCTGCGCGGCGCGCTCGCCGGCGTGGAAGGGACTTGACTGCTGCATTTCAGCCATGCGAACCGCCGCAGCGCTTAAACTTGTCCATGGTCGTTATCATCGCCAGCATCTTGTGGTCAGAAAGATGCACTATCGCCCCGCTGTCTTAAGCCATTCTTAAGACAGCGGAGCGACGCGCCTTCATTTCGCGGGTCGGGTTACGCAACAAAGCCACTACCCCGACAAAATGCCGCGCCTTAAGTCGAGCTTAAGCATCCGGTGTTAGACTTCGCGCTTGTTTTTTCCTACTCAAGAGCACTTCATGTCCGCCCTATCTTTTTCACGTGCGCCCACCCCGGCTGAACGATTCTGGGGCTGGCTGGCCTGGTCGGGGCCTTATGCGCCCCTGGCCGCCTTGTTTTTCATCGGCCTGCCGCTTCTTTCGCTATCGCGCGCCGGTCTGATGCTGTGGCAGATGGATCGTGTCGCTGCGACGGGCGTATGGAGCGAAATGCTGCTACAGGGGGCGCGCGTCGACCTCATCCAGCTCAGCCTGCTCGCCCTGCCGCTTCTCCTGCTCGCGCCGTTTCTGGCGACCGGCCTGACCTGGCGGCTGTGGCGCCGTCTGAACTACTTCTGGGTGATCGCCATGATCACACTACTGGTCATTCTGGAAGTGGCGTCGCCGGCATTCATTACCGAATACGATACGCGTCCGAACCGGCTGTTTCTTGAATACCTGAAGTACCCGCACGAAGTCGCGTCGATGTTGTGGACAGCGTTTCGCATTCACCTTTTCGCCGGCCTGGCTATCCCCGGACTGATTGCCTGGGGCGTCGCCCGGCTGCTGCGTCCCGGACTGACGCAGGAGCGTTCCTGGTCGTACCTCCGTCTATGGCTGACCTGGCCGTTGATCGTTCTGCTCTGCCTGTTTTCGATCCGTTCCAGCGTTGACCATCGTCCGGCCAACCCGGCGCTGTTCGCCATCACCAGCGATCCGATGGTCAATACGCTGATCCTCAATTCGACCTGGTCGGTGATCCATGCGATCTACGGCATGAAGCACGAAAACCGCTCCAGCGAGATTTACGGAAAGATGCCGGAGGAAGAAATCCTTGCGCAAGTGCGCGCCATGCGTGAGATTTTGCAGGACACCCGCCCGCTGCTCGGCGACAAGAACATACCGACGCTCACCGAACAGCGAGCAACCGTGCATCGTGAGCGCCCGCTGAACCTGGTGATCGTTCTCGAAGAAAGCCTGGGCGCAACCTTTGTTGAATCGCTTGGCGGCGTGCCGGTAACGCCGGAGCTGGAAAAGCTGAAGAAGGAAGGCTGGTGGTTCGAGCAGCTTTACGCCACCGGCACGCGTTCGGTACGCGGTATCGAAGCGGTGGTCACCGGTTTCCCGCCGACCCCGGCACAGGCCGTGGTCAAGCTGGCGCTGGCCCAGCGAAATTTTTCGACACTCGCCGAAATCCTGTCGCAGCGCGGCTATCAGACCGAATTCATCTATGGCGGCGAGTCGCATTTCGACAACATGCGCGGCTTTTTCATGGGCAACGGCTTCGATACGGTGGTCGACCAGGGCGACTATGCTTCGCCGGTGTTCAAGGGCAGCTGGGGGGTTTCCGACGAAGATCTGTTCAACAAGGCACACGAGCAGATTTCCGCCAGGCACGCGAGCGGCAAACCGTCGTTCACCCTGGTGTTTACGTCATCGAACCACTCGCCGTTCGAATTCCCCGATGGGCGCATCAAGCTGCACGACAACGAAAAGGGAACCGATAATAACGCCGTCAAATACGCCGATTACGCGCTCGGGAAATTCTTCGAGAAGGCCCGCGCCAGTGCCTACTGGCGCGATACGGTGTTTCTGGTGGTGGCCGATCACGACATTCGCGTGCGCGGCGACAGCATGGTGCCAATCGAACGCTTCCACATCCCCGGACTGATCCTCGGCGCCGACATCAAACCGCGCCGCATCAAGAGCGTGGTCAGCCAGATCGACCTACCGACGACCATGCTGTCGCTGATCGGCATCGACGCCACGCACCCGATGATCGGACGCGATCTGACGCGCGAAAACGATACGCTGCCGGGGCGTGCGATGATGCAGTACGAACAGAACTACGCGTGGATGGAGGGGCACCAGGTGGTTGTACTGCGCCCGGACAAGGCGCCGGCACACGGGAAGTACGATCCGCAGAAAAAGCGTCTGGAAGAGGCGCCGCCACCCACCGACGCCGCACCGATGGAACAGCGCGCATTGGCTCACTCGCTGCTTCCCGCATGGCTTTACCGCGAGCAGCGCTATGGTCTGCCAGCGCGTACGGGAGATCGCTAGTAGTCAGTCACGTTAAAAAGAAACGAAAAAACATCACCACCAAGACACCAAGAGCACAAAGTTTCACCAAGAAAACAATGTATTAACTTGGTGTTCCTTGGTGAACTTGGTGTCTTGGTGTCTTGGTGGTTCGCATTTTGTTGTTGACTACCTACCAGGGGCGCGCTGTCAGGCGGGGAAACCCGCCTGACAATCGGCTTTCTTAAGGCTGATCAAGACTGCCAAAGGCTTTCGGGTAAGTAACAATTCCCCAAGGCAGACCTTTGCTGGCAATGCGCTTGCTTACTTCCAGTTTCGCCACATCGATCACCACGATTTCATCGGACCTGCCACAAGCAACCAGAATTTGCTGCTTTTCTGGCGTAAAGGTGAAGTGCCAGCAGCGTTCGCCAGTCGGGATATCCTTGATCTTTTCAAACGATGCGGCATCGAAGACCTGCAGCGTATTCTCCCGCGAGGCCGCGACAAAAAGGTGCTTGCCGGTGCTGTCAAACGCCACGCCGTAGGGCGTCTTGCCGGTATCGACCGTTCTCAACGGATCAAGCTTGTCGTTCAGAATCAGCAATTTGTTACCGAATTCAAGGCTCGCTACATAGGTTTTTCCATCAGGAGAAACCTTGATGCCGCGCGGACGCTCGCCGAATTTTGCCGTCGGAACCGTTTTCAGGAGCTTGCCACTTTTGATGTCATGCACCGTAATCGTATGGTCAGCTTCATTGGTGACGATCATTTTTTTGCCGTCAGGGGAAAACTCAATCCCTTCCGTCTCGGGGCCGCTTGTAATTTCCTTGAGAACTTTTCCTTTTTTGATGTCGACAATCGCGATACGCGCCGGGGTATTGTCATCATCATCGTCCTTGGTAACGACCTGCCCCGGCTTCGGTGGCGGTCCGCCCTTGGAGCTCGGCTCATAGGTGACAAAGGCTTTGTTACCAAGGACACGAACGAACTCCGGGTTCTTGCCGACTTTTACCTGCCTGACCACCTGACGGGTAGCAAGGTCGATGATGGAAACATTGGCATCATCCTTGTTGGCCGTAACCAGGTACTTGCCATCGGCCGTGACGCCGATGCCACGCGGCCCCCTGGCGCCGACATCGATGGTTCCGGTGGGTTCCATGGTGGCCAAATCGATCACGACGACACCGCCGTTCTGGCTCGTCACATAGGCAACGCCCGCGGTCTGCGCCTCGGCAGTTATCGACATCCCGAGAGCAAGCAGCGCGGCGCAAATGAGATTTGCAGGTTTTTTGGTGAAATTCATTTAGAAACAGTCCTCAGGGTAACAATGCTGAAACGCAGGATAGCAAGCTTTTACCCGCGGCCATGCCACAACACGCGTCGCAAAAAAAGTATTCAAAAATCGCAACCGCCCGGGCAAACATAGCATGACAGGGCCGGCACGTCGGGGATGAAATAGCCACGTCCTTGCGGCACGATCAGGCCCTTGTCCTGCAGTTCGCGAAACGAACGTGAGAGATGTGAATCGCTGATGCCGAGCCGCGACGCCAGTTTGTTGCGCGGAATCGCGAGATGCAGACTGTAAGAGCCATCGGGGGTTTTTGGCGCTTCGTTGAACTGACAGACGATGTAGCAGATCAGGCGCGACGAGGCCTTCTTGGTACAGAAGGTCAGCATGTCCTTGTAAAGGAAGTTGATCCGCTCGGCAACCAGCGACATCAGGCGCCGGGCAAAGGCCGGATAGAGAACAATCCATTCAGAGACCACCCGGTTCGGCAAATGCAGTACAGCGGCCTGCGTCAGGCTGCGCGCCGAATACTGCAGGGGGCGATCGCTGAACAAGGTTTCTTCGGCCAGCGTGCCGCCGGTCTTGGCAAAATCAAGCACCTTTTCGTTGTCGTCGGTATCCAGCATGAACAGCTCGATGGTGCCGTGTGCAATGATGTAAAGCCCCGGCTCCACCTGGCCCGCATTGAGAAACAGTTCGTCCGGCTGCAGATTGAACTGGTATTCCAGATGCTCATCGATCGCCTCCAGCACCACGTCCGGCGGGATATCCTGCAGGATGCTGGAGGTTTTCAGAAGGGCTATTTCGGTATCACTGAAGGACATTTTTTGCTTCCCGTTGCACTGCAATCGGTTTATTTTCCCACGAAACCACACTTCCCACGACGGCACAAACGTGAATAGGGCGAAATCAGGCGGGCGCAAAAAAACCGACAGCGAACCGTCGGTTTTTTTGTACTGCGGAACGCCGGATCAGAGGCGTTCGAAAACCACCGCGATACCCTGCCCGCCACCGATACACATGGTCACCAGCGCATACTTGCCACCGGTGCGCTGCAGCTCATAAACCGCCTTGGTGGCGATGAATGCGCCGGAACAGCCGACCGGGTGACCGAGGGCAATGGCGCCGCCGTTCGGGTTGGTCTTGGCCATGTCCAGCTCCAGCACCTTGGCGACCGACAGCGCCTGGGCAGCAAAGGCCTCGTTCGACTCGACGACGTCCATCTGGTCAAGTCGCAGACCGGCCTTCTTGAGTGCCAGCTTGGACGCCGGAATCGGACCTTCGCCCATGACATCGTTCGGCACACCGGCCACGGCGTACGACACGATACGGGCAATCGGCTTCTGACCTGCCTGGGCAGCCACATCGGCCGCAGCCAGCACGAAGAAGGCCGCACCGTCGTTGATGCCCGAAGCGTTGCCGGCGGTAACGGTACCATCCTTCTTGAAAGCCGGCTTCATCTTGGCCAGCGATTCCATCGTGGTGTTGGCCTTGCCGTGCTCGTCGGTATCGAACACCACTTCGCCCTTGCGCGTTTGCTGGACGATCGGCACGATCTGCGACTTGAAACGGCCTTCAGCGATGGCGACGGCAGCACGGCGCTGCGACTCAACCGCGAAAGCATCCTGCGCTTCGCGCGTGATGCCATGTTTGGCCGCCAGGTTCTCGGCGGTGATACCCATGTGGCCAACCCCGAACGGGTCGGTCAGCACGGCAACCATCATGTCGATCGCCTTGGTATCGCCCATGCGTGCGCCGGAACGCAGCGCCGGCATCATATAGGAGCCACGCGACATCACCTCAACGCCACCGCCGATACCGTAATCAAAATCACCGAGCATGATGTTCTGTGCGGCGGTCACAATGCCTTGCAGACCCGAGGAGCACAGACGGCTGACCTGCATGGCGACGGAATCCATCGGCAAACCGGCCTGGATGGACGCGACGCGGGAAACGTAGGCGTAACGTGAGTCGGTCGGAATACAGTTACCAACCACCGCGTTGCCGATCAGTTGCGGATCAACGCCGGAACGGGCAATCGATTCCTTCATTACGATACCGGCGAGTTCTGCCGGCTCCATACTGGCCAGGGAACCACCGAATGCACCGATGGCGGAACGAACTGCGCTTAGAACTACGACATCTCTGCTCATGGGGAAACTCCTTCTATTTAATCGATCAACCGCCCACCAGACCGGCAAGCCCTAACAAAAGCAACAGCAACAACCAGAGTACCAGCGCGCGCCAGACTAGCCCGACAGCACTCCGCATGAAATCCACATCCGCTTCATCGCCGGTACCGATTTCAGCCCGGTCGGCAATTTCACCCGCTTCAACAACCGGCATTCCGAGGCGTACGCCCAGGGCACCGGCTCCACTCGCCAACACGATACCAAGGCCATCGTCCGGCCACTTGCCAGCCTGCGTGCGCCAGCAATAAATCGCATCCTCAAAATTTCCGACAATGGCAAAGCCAGCGGCGGTTACCCGCAAGGGCAGCCAGTCAATGATCCAGAAAGCCTGTTGCGCGAATTTTCCGAAGTCGCCGAAATCTCCGAATTTTCCGACCTCGCTGCCCTGACGACTGCCCCAGTATTCCGAAAGAAACGCGGAGACACGATAAAGCACCGCACCACACGGCCCCGGCAACAGAACAAACCAGAACAGTACGCCAAAAACATGGCGATGCGATGCGCTCAGTGCTTCCTCGATCGACAAACGAGAAATATCGGCGGAAGAAAGATCATCAGCCGAACGCCCACGCCATTCGGCCAACAAGCGGCGCGCATGCGGTATGTCACCCATGCGCAAAGCCAGCTGAATATCGGTGTAGTGGTGACTGAACTGCCGGAAGCCCATCGTCAGATAGAGCACGAAAATATTCCAGGCCCAGGCAAGCAGTGGATTGAGTTGGTAAAGAGCAAAAAAAATCAGGCCCGACGCCAGCGTCAGGCTAACAACCGCGAGCAGCCACGCAAGCGTCCCGTGCTGATGGTCGCCGGCATTGAAATGCCCTTCAAGAAAATCCGCCAGCCGGGCCAGCGGCCCGCGCACGAACAGTTGATAAGGCAGGGGTCGAGCCTGCTCAAGAAGCAGGACGACAATTAGGGAAACCAAGCTCATCCCGAAAGAAAACCCGTTCAGCGCTTGTGACTGCGCGCCGCTATATCGTTGGAAAGAATTGAAGATACCACAGCCGGCAGGATAGGGGTATCAGGCGTCAGCAAAGGCTTTCTCAGTCTTTCGGGTGGCGCGTCAGAAGGGCGTGGTAGAGCGACACGATCATGCCGGCCGTCGCGCCCCAGATAAAATAATCGTCATAGCGCATCGCATAATAGGAGCGCAGTTTGCCGCGATAGTGGAGAGAATGCTGCTGGTGATTGGCCGGATCGAGCAAAAATGACAGCGGCACTTCAAATGCCTCGGCCACCTCGAACGGGTCCGGGCGCAAAGCAAAAGGTGGCGTCACCACGGCGACTACCGGTGTAACGCAAAAACCGGTACCGGTTCGGTACTCGGGCAAATAACCAGCGATCTTGACCTGCGCCGGCAGCAGGCCGACCTCTTCCTCGGCCTCGCGCAAGGCGGTGTGGGCCGGAGACGCATCCTCCGGCTCGGCACGCCCACCGGGAAAACTGATCTGACCGGGATGATCTTTCAGGTGTGCGGTGCGCTGGGTGAGCAGAACAGTCGGCTCACCGGGACGCAGCACAATCGGGAACAGCACTGAGGCCGGCGTCAGAACCTCGTCGCCAACGCCGTCTTCAAGAACAAATCCAGACGGTGAAGGGTCTGGGTACAGCACGCTGCGCAAGCACTCAAAATCAATCGCGCCCATCAGCGCATCTTGTAGCGTATTACTGGTCGGCACCGGCTTCTTCTTCCTCCTCGATCTCGGCGCGCACTGCATTCAGCGCATCCTGCAGCGTCTCTTCCGACAAGGCATTGATCGTCGTTGCCACCATATCGGCCGACTCGACCGCACCGACCGGCAGACGCTTGCTGTCGAGACTGGCAATCAGCGCCGCACTGGCGCCGGCGACCTGCAACAGCGTCTGACGCTCGCCCATCAGCATTTCAAGTTCGCGGCGCAACATCGTGATTTCATCGTCGCGGTGGGGCATGGTGATTCTCCTAGTAGCGTTTCTTCAGCGTCATGGTGTCACCATCGCGCTGCATTTCCATACGGTTCAAAAAACTCATGCCGAGCAAGACAATCGGCAGATCCTGCTGATGCACCAGCGCATCAACATTGTTCATTACAATTTCACCGACACGAACAGTGTCAAGCTTGACGCGCGAAACCGCAGCCTGGCCGTTGGCCGTATGGCTTATCCCCGGCTGCCCCTTGCTCGCGTCAATGCCGATCCGGCGTGCGTCGCTGGCACCCAGCGAGATCATCGAGGCACCAGTATCGACCAGAAAACGTACCGTCGTGCCGTTGATATTGCCGCTCGTCAAAAAATGTCCCTGCCCATCAGCGGTTAATATCGCTGTCGCCGGCCCCTTGCCTGAAGACTGCACAGCAACATTCTGGCCAACACGCAAAATGCGTTTCTTGCCGTCGATTTCGATAGTCGCCGTTTCACCGTCGATCGACAGCACCTTGACGCCTTCATCGGTTGCCACACCCACCGCCACCGTGCGCGGCGCGGAACCGTTAATGGTGAGCAGCGCCTTGCCGGGAAACAGACCGGCCAGCCCGACATCCGCGGCCTGCAGTGCAGAACTGCAGGCCGCGCATAGGCAGAGGAGCGCAGTGCGGGTAAAATAAAATTTTTGTCCGAGCCATTCATTCATCATGAAACCCGTTGCCATTTTCCGTCACACATTTATTGAGGGAGCCGCTTATTTTGCCACATTCCTCGAAGCGCACTCGATTCCATTCCAGGTAATCGCCATCGACCGGAACGATCCGGTTCCGGTAAGTGCCGATGCGTTCTCGGGACTGTGCTTCATGGGTGGCCCGATGAGCGTCAACGACCCGCTGCCGTGGATCGCGCAGGAGTGTGCGCTGATTCGCGACGCTGCCGGCAAAAACATCCCGGTGATTGGCCACTGCCTCGGCGGGCAATTGATGAGCAAGGCACTCGGCGGCAGCATCACGAAAAATCCACTGAAGGAAATCGGCTGGGGTAGCGCCCGTGCCGAAGATAACGAAATTGCGCGGCACTGGCTTGGCAGCGAAGCGAGCAGCGATACGTTCACGGTGTTCCAGTGGCACGGCGAAACTTTCAGCATCCCGCCCGGCGCGACACGTCTCCTCGCCAACAACTACTGTTCCAACCAGGCATTTGCCCTCGGCCCGCACCTCGCGATGCAGTGCCATGTTGAGATGACGCCGAAAATGATCGACACGTGGTGCGGCTGCTGGCCGGACGAAGTGGCCGGGTTAGACGTGCTGCCGCCATCGGTACAAACGCCGCAGCAAATGCAGGCGGAAACGGGCACTCACCTTGCCGCCATGCGCCAGTTGGCCGACCGGCTCTACTCGGTATGGATCGCCGGTTTAAGCCGGTAGCGGCGCAAACAGCGCGGCAATATCATCGCTGCCAAACTTGACATCGACACCACGATCTTCGGAAAGGATACCGGCGGCCAGTTCGGCCTTGCGCTCCTGCAGCGCGAGGATTTTTTCCTCGATACTGCCGGCGACGATCAGCTTGTAGACGAACACCGGCTTGTCCTGGCCGAGGCGGTGCGCGCGGTCGGTGGCCTGGTTTTCAACGGCTGGATTCCACCACGGGTCGTAGTGGATCACGGTATCGGCGGCGGTCAGGTTGAGTCCGACGCCGCCGGCCTTGAGACTGATCAGGAAGATCGGCACTTCGCCGGCCTGGAAGCGGCGCACGGGCGTTTCGCGGTCGGTGGTGTCGCCGGTGAGGATGACGTAGTCCAGACCGGCTTCTTTCAGTTCTTTTTCGATCAGCGCCAGCATGCTGGTGAATTGCGAGAAGAGCAGGATGCGCCGCCCCTCTTCCACCTGCTCGGGCAGCATGGTCATCAGCAGATCGAGTTTGGCGCGCTGCTTGACCTTCAGCGCTGACGCGGCTTTCACCAGACGTGGATCGCAACAGACCTGACGCAGCTTGAGCAGGGCATCGAGAATGACAATCTGGCTGCGTGAAAAACCCTTGCTGGCGATTTCCTCGCGCACTTTTTCGTCCATCGCAGCGCGCACGGTTTCGTACAAATCGCGCTGACTGCCTTCGAGTTCGACGGTGCGGATAATGATCGTTTTCGGTGGCAGCTCGCGCGCCACTTCTTCTTTCTTGCGGCGCAGGATGAAAGGCCGGATGCGCCGGGCGAGCAGGTTGCGGCGCAGGGAATCACCCTGCTTCTCGATCGGCGTGCGCCAGTATTTGGTGAAGGTGTTGCTGTCGCCGAGGAAGCCGGGCAGCAGGAAATCGAACTGGCTCCACAGCTCACCGAGATGGTTTTCGAGCGGCGTTCCGGTCAGGCACAGACGATGCCGCGCATCGATCTTGCGCACGGCTTCAGCGCCCTGGCTGCGGGCATTCTTGACGGTCTGCGCTTCGTCGAGAATGAGCAGGTGGTAGCTATGCTTGTTGAGTTCTTCGGCATCGCGCCAGAGCAGCGGGTAGGTCGTCAGCACCACGTCGTGCTGCGTGATTTCCGGGAAACGACTCTTGCGCTCGGGGCCATGCAATGAGAGCACCGACAGGCCGGGCGCGAAACGCGCCGCCTCGTTTTTCCAGTTGAAGATCAGCGAGGTCGGCAAAACGATCAGCGCCGGCCGGTCGAGGCGTCCGGCTTCCTTTTCGAGCAGCAGGTGCGCCAGCGTTTGCGCCGTCTTGCCCAGCCCCATATCGTCGGCAAGAATGCCGGAGAGCTTTTGTTCACGCAGGAATTGCAGCCAGGCCAGGCCTTCTTTCTGGTACGGCCGCAGCTCCAGCCCGAGGCCGAGCGGCGGATCGATGTGGCTGATGCCCTGCGCCGCCTTCAGCTGATCAGCCAGCGCCAGCACGTCGCCCTGCCCCTTGAATTGCCAGCGGCTGGTGTCGGTCAAATCCGCCAGACGCGGTGCATCGAAGCGCGAGAGGCGCAGCGTATCGCCACCCACAAATCCGTCGAACAAATCGATCAGCGTTGCTGCGAGCGGCTTCAAGCGCCCGGCCGGGACACGGATGCGCTGGTTGGCCGGCGTTCTGAGTTCGATCAGCTCATCGTCGGCGATGCGCTCCAGCACGGCAGCGTCGAGCCAGCGGGCATCACGCCGGAACAGGCCGGCGAGCAGCGGCGCCAGCGGCAGGCGCGCACCTTCGACGATAATGCCCATGTCGAGGTCGAACCAGCCGTTTTCCGATTCGACCAGATCGGCTTCCCAGGCTTCAACCTCAAGCACATGGTGGCTGAATTCACCGGCAAATTCGATTTCCCAGCCGGCGGCGCGCAACAACGGCAGGGAATCGCGCATGAAGGCCGGCCAATCGTCCTCGCAGGACAATCCGTATGCGCCATCCGGCGGCGGGCCAAAGGTATGGAGCGCGTACGCGGGCACTTTTTGCAAGCCGCAATTGGCCAGCAGATCCATCAGCGCCTTCTCGCGCGCTGCGTTGCGCGCAACACGAACCGTTTCACCATCCGGCAGGACGGAAAACTCGCGCGCGTCATCCGGCCGGATCTCGGCATCGGCATAACGAAATACCGGCAAGGCGAGATCGAACGGACCGCCGGCGTAATTCGCGTCATAGCCGCGCCAATTCCGGTTGCCGTGCGTCGTCAATGTCTGCAGGCGAAGCACCGGTACGGCTGTGGCTTCAATGCTGCGCAAGCGAGTGCTGGCGTCTTCGGCGGGGACGGGAAGCTCGGGCGCCAGCTCGGCCAGCGCCTCGGCGACCAGCGAGGCCTCTTTGGACGAGAGCGGCGGCAGCGAGAACAAACGGGCAATTACCGCCGGATTACCGACCACATCGAGCGGCCC
>JBIKLY010000099.1:0-11489 GCA_044359525.1 Rhodocyclaceae bacterium
GCGTAAGGCGGTTTTTGAGCTGAATTGCCAGTAGGGGCCGAGGGTGAAGCGGTCGGTGCTGTGGTGGGTGCTGTTGAGGGTCTGGTAGCTGCCGAGCTCGCGTGCGAGCGTTGCGACCAGGAAGGTCTTGCCGGAGATGTTCCAGTTGGCGTTGAGGTTGCCGACGATGCCGGCGTAGTCGAAGTCGAGCCCGGCTTTGTTGTTGTGTTGGCGATCCAGGTAGGCGAGACGGGCGTCGAGGCGGGTTTTGCCGGTCAGCGCCCAGATCAGGCGAACTTCGTTTTCGTTTTCATCGAAATTATCCGGCGCCGGGTTGAGCGGTGCGCGGTTGAAGTAGTCACCGCGCCCGCTACGGGCGATGTAGCTGAGCGTGCTGCCGGAGGGGAAGATGTGGCGCAGGCCGGCTTCGGTCCGATCAACACGATTGTCGGCTTCGCCACGGACGATCTGGCTGTTCTCGGTGGTGTATTGCGACACGCCGCCGAGGAGGTGCCAGGAGCCGCTCAGGTCGGCAACGGCGTCGAAGCGGATGTTGTCGCGCGTGTTGAGGTTGCGAATGGTCCGGTTGGTGATGTCGGTAAAGCTGTTCAGCGATTCGTTGTGCTCGGTGCTCAGGTTGCCGTGCAGGTAGGGCGTGATGCTCCAGAGCCAGGCGGCTTTGTAGGGCTTGGCGCTGTAGCTGAGGTAACTGAAATTTTGATAGCGGTAGTCGACCAGGCTGGCTTCAAGCTCGAATCGCTGCAGCGAGTAGGGTTTGCTGACCTTGAGCTTGAGCGAGGTGACGGTGATTTCTTCCTTTTCCGGGCGGGCATTGGACGGTACGCGGAAGAGGTTGTCGTCGTGCATGCGGGTCGCACCGGCAATCAGGTTGATCGTGTCGTCGGCGTCAGCGGCGGCGGGCCGGGCGTTGAGCAGCAGCGGCATGCTCAATGCGACGATTAGCCAGAGGTGACGACGTGTTTGCATCGGTTTAGATTGATGCGCCGACAATGGTTGGCAGCATGCGCGTGGTGGCGTCGCGCAGGCGGCAGGTCATCAGCTGGAGGAGGATGAGCAGGACTTTGTTGCCCAGTCGCGGATGATCAACGAGGATTTCGTTGAGGCCGCCGCGGGTGAGGACGGCAAAGTCGGTCGGCTCGGTGGTGACGCAGCTGGCAAAGCGCCGTTGCCCGTCGACGAGTGACATTTCGCCGACAAAGCCGCCCGGGCCGACGTGAGCGACGATTTTTTTGTCGCTTTCGCCGTAGGCTTTTACAACGTCAATCCGGCCGGTGAGGATGACGATCAGGAAGTCGCCCGGGTTGTTTTCGTCAAGAATGCTGGCACTGCTGGGCGCACCAAAACATTCCATGTACTCGCAAAGCGCAGCGCACTCGGTGGCGGTGAAGCCTTCAAACGGGGCGAGTGTTTTGACGACTTCCAGAATCTCGTCGACAAAACCGGAAGCACTGCCAAGGTGCTCGAGATCGGGAAACATCGGGATGGATGAACGGGGCATTGGTACTTCCAGTTATGAATATGTCAGTGAGTTAAATGATGGGGACGGTTTGGTGGCTCAGTAAGCCGCCTGGTCCTTGAAGACGACGAGCACGGTCTTCAGGATGATGTGGATATCGAGTGACAGGGACCAGTTGCGCAAATAATCAAGATCATAATCGATACGCGCCTGCATCTTGTCGAGCGTCTCGGTTTCGCCACGATAGCCGTTGACCTGCGCCCAGCCGGTAATGCCGGGCTTGACCTTGTGCCGGATCATGTAGCCCTTGATCAGCTTGCGATACAGCTCATTGTGGGCAACGGCATGGGGGCGCGGGCCGACAATGCTCATTCGCCCTTGCAGGACGTTGACAAACTGCGGTAGCTCGTCGAGCGAACTTTTGCGCAGGAAGGCGCCTAGCGGGGTGATCCGTTTGTCGTTCTTTTTGGCTTGATTGATGGCGTCGCCGTCTTCGCACACGCTCATCGAGCGAAATTTGTAGACGAGGATTTCTTCGCCGTCGAGGCCGTAGCGTCGCTGTTTGAAGATGATCGGGCCGGGCGAGCCGAGTTTCACGGCGATGGCAATGATCAGCAGAATGGGTGAGATGAGCAGCAGGATGAGGATCGAGAGGGTGACGTCGCTGACGCGCTTGACTACGCCGCTGGCGCCGGTGAAGGGCGTTTCGCAAACGGAGATGATCGGCATGCCGCACACGGATCCGGTGCGCCCCTGGATGAGGTCGGTGACGAACATGTCGGGCACAAAATAGATCGAGGCGGTGGTGTCTTTCAGCTCGTCGAGCACCTGCAGGATGCGGGGCTGCGAAGCCATCGGCAAGGACAGGTAGATGAGCTGAATGCGGCTTTCCTTGACGAATTTTTGCAGTTCGTTGAGTTTGCCAAGCAGCATGGCGTGCCCGGTCTGGTCGAGCCGGCCCAGTTCGCGGTCGTCAAAGAAACCGGCCATTTCGATGCGTGAATAACGCGTTCCGCTGATCCGGCCGGCGAGCGCCATGCCTTGATCATTCATGCCGACGATGATGGCGCGCTGTGGCGGGCCCTGCAATGCGAGCAATGAAGGCGCGAGCGCGCGAAATGCCAGGTGTGCGCCAATCTGGCTGAGCGGCGCGGCCCACAGCCAGGTGAGGAGAACCGGGTTCGAAAATGCCTGGCGGTAGTGCGCGGCAAAAGCCAGGAATGCAAGCAGGCCGGCGATCCATAACCAGCTCAAGACAATATCGATACACATCCGCCCGAGTGATGCCTGCAGGCGGGACGTACCCGGAAAAGTGAGCGCGAAAACGATCACCGAAAGAATCAGGTAAAAGGGTAACAACTCGCCTTCGTGGCTGATCGCGATGGCCCACAGCGATATCGCGACAATGGCCGGGTCAAGAATGGCTTCGATAACGCTGAGCAGGTTGTCTTTTCCAAGCGGACCGTTGGCGCGCCGCGAGGCGACGGATGCAGCCGGGCCGAGCGCCTTAGCTTCCAGCATGGTTGGCACTCTGGGCAAACTTTGCGAACTTGGCGACGGCTTGTGTTCTGTTGAAGGCATCGAGTTTCTTGAAAATGCGCTGCAGATGATTTTTGACGGTGAATGCGCTGATGTCGAGAATGCT
The DNA here is from genome assembly GCA_044359525.1 of Rhodocyclaceae bacterium. Classification (GTDB taxonomy): domain Bacteria; phylum Pseudomonadota; class Gammaproteobacteria; order Burkholderiales; family Rhodocyclaceae; genus CAJBIL01. Next base: position 3,102 of record JBIKLY010000099.1, read on the forward strand.
GCCGATTTCGTGGTTGGTCTTGCCTTTTTTGACCCAGTCCATGATTTCTATTTCACGATCGCTTAGCCCGTGGTCTTCCCCGTTACCCAGAGCTTCCTGCATAACCGGCTTGGCGGTTTGTTGCCGAGGCAGATGAGCAACTTGACGCAGCGCAACATCTAGATACGGTAACAGTATTTCCAGTGCCGCACAGGTGGATCCACTTGGGTCTTCCTTGGCGCTGAAAATGACGTACAGGCAGTCGTGACGACCGCGTTCATCGCTGATTCCGTGTACCAGTGACGAACGCATGCCCTGCAATGCGTCGCCCAGCGCACACTGCAAGCCGCTGTCCTCCAGCAGAAATCCGGCCTCGCCGACACCGAGTGCATAAGGCTTTTTCCCCAGTTCAATCCAGCGCTCAAAAAGCCCGCGTAGCAATGGATTAAGGGTTTCCGGGCTGGATTGATCCGTCCGGACGCCAGGCATGGCCGAGACAATGTCGTGGTGAATCAGGCCAAGATGGAAATCCCCCCACGCAGCCACCATGATCTGGTGTGGCAGGTAGTGCTGGACATCGCCCTGCAGCCATTTCAGGAGATCAAAATGACGGCGAACAGCAATTGCCTCTTCGATGAGCCTTGAGTACGGCTGGATGTCCTCAACAGAAAACGAGGAAAAAAATCCCATAGTTTTTTAATTCAACCAGTTGTGCGCGAGTGAGGTAGGGCCTGATCGACTTTCACCGCTGCAGATAATGTGCTGTTTTTGATTTTAGCTGCGGATTATAGGCCCCGATTTTAGAAAAAGGGAGCCAATCCACGCGATTAGTCCATTCGAACTAATCCTTAAGTAATAGATAGTTACAATAAATCGCTGCAATGCAACAAATTAAATAGGGTCAGACTCAAAAATTAAATAGGGTCAGACTCGATTAAAAATTAATCGAGTCTGACCCTATTTAAACCTTTACTCAATTACGTCGCAGCAGGTTCCAGACGGCTTCGACACCACCGGTCACCAGGTCGGTGATGTCGCTTTCCAGTACCGACTTCGACTTCGATTTGCGACGCTCAAGCGCGCTTTGAGATTTCAGTCGTTCGCTGGCCAGCAGCGCGTCGGCAAAGGCGTGCGGGTCGGTACGCTCCTGTCGCTGGGCTTTGTCTCCGTAGCCGGCCAGTGCCTCACGGACAGCATCCGGGTCGAGGATGACAATGGGTGAGCGGCAGTGCCCGCAGGCGTTTTCGCGGCGGATGTCGACCGGGGCACCGCAACCGGAGCAGCGGATGACCTGCACCTGTTTTGCCATTTCCTCGATCTCGGCGCCGTTGAGCTGACGAACGAAGCCCTTTTCCGACATGAAGGTCGAGAAGGAATTGAAGCGGCCATGCTTTTGCGGGCAGCGGTGATAGGCGAAATGGCCGTTGCGCGTGCGGTCGAGGCCGTGGAGCAATGTTTCCTTGCAGCGAGGGCAGTTCAGGACGTCACGCCAGGGCTGGCGCTGATCGTCGTGGTGCTCGTGCAGCAAGCGGAAGAGCTCGAGGACGCCGGCTGGCGCCAGTTGAGCGCTTTCGAAATCGTCGAACCAGATGCCTTGGCAGGGAAAGCAGATATCAAGGGTGATTTCGCCGTGCAGCTGGCGCTTGAAGCGGTGAGCTTGCATTGGCGCGCTACAGGACGGGCAGGGCGCACCCAGTGTGGTTACCGTCTTGTGTCCGCTATCTTTCGTTTCCATTGGAAAATTCCACGTCGCAGCGTTTCGGAATTTAAATAGGGTCAGACTCCATTTAATTCTATTTTATTTTTTTTAATATCGAGGGGGATTTTGGTGCGCCTGACTGGATTCGAACCAGTGACCCCTGCCTTCGGAGGGCAGTACTCTATCCAGCTGAGCTACAGGCGCGCAGAGCGCAGGAGCATAGCTGTTTTGCCTCGATTAGTCCATCACGACAAGCGTTAAGGAGCCGTTAAGTAGGGTCAGACTCCACTTAATCGCCATTTGAACGGCAAATTAAATCGAGTCTGACCCTACTTAAATTATGGTTTGGCTAGCATGGCTTTCATTGCTTCGAGGCGGGAGGTGCTGCTGGCTTTGTCGGGGGGGGTTTCGGTGCTGCCGCCGGAGAAGCGTAGGTCTTCCTTGCCCATCTCGGCGATGAAGCGCGAGGCTTCGCAGGGGATGAGTTCGCGGCCCTGTTTGCGCTTTTCGCAGTAGGTGAGGTGGAGGGAGCGCTGGGCTCGGGTGATGCCGACGTACATCAGGCGGCGCTCTTCTTCGATCTTGTCCGGTCCTTGCGATTCACGGTGCGGCAGTACGCCTTCCTCGATGCCGATCAGGAAGACGTGTTTGAACTCCAGCCCCTTGGCGGCGTGCAGCGTCGACAGCTGGACCGCGTCGAGGTCGCCGTCTTTCTTGTCGAGCATGTTGATCAGCGCGATGGTTTGCGTCAGGTCGATCAGCGACTTGCCGTCTTCGTCGCCTTTCTTGATCAGCCAGTTCGAGAACTCGGTGACGTTGCCCCACTTGCTCTGCGCGGCGCGCGGCTCGTCGTGGTCGTAGAGCCAGGCTTCGTAGCCGATGGCGGTGAGCAGGTCGGGCATCACCTGTGCGGCAGGCTCCTTGTTCGCGCGATATTCCATGCGGTTGATGAACTCGCAGAATTCAACGAGTGGCGCCAGCTGGCGCGGCTGCACGCGGTGCGCGAAGCCCTGCTCGAAGACGGCGGCGAAGAGCGAGATGTGGCGCTCGCCGGCGTAGGTGCCGAGCGCCTCGAGCGTGCTGCCGCCGACGCCGCGCTTGGGCGTGGTGACGGCGCGGATGAAGGCCGGATCGTCGTCGCTGTTGGCCAGCAGGCGCAGGTAGGACGTGATGTCCTTGATCTCGGCCTTGTCGAAGAAGGACTGGCCGCCGGAGAGCAGATAGGGGACGCGCTGGTCGCGCAGGAACTGTTCGAGCGCGCGCGCCTGGAAGTTGCCGCGATAGAGCACGGCGTAGTCGCGAAACTGGCCGCGATGCTCGAATTTGTGCGCCTGCAGCTTCATGACCACCGACTCGGCTTCGCGCTCGTTGTCCTTGCACACGGTGACGGTGATCGGGTCGCCGTGGCCGAGGTCGGACCACAGCTTCTTGTCGAACAGCTTCTCGTTGTGCGAGATCAGCGCGTTGGCGGCCTTCAGGATGCGTACCGTCGAGCGGTAGTTCTGCTCCAGCTTGATCAGCTTGAGGTTCGGGTAGTCGCGCGGCAGGCCGCGCAGATTCTCGATGTCGGCGCCGCGCCAGCCGTAAATCGCCTGATCGTCGTCGCCGACCGCGGTGAACGCGGCGCGCGGCCCGGCGAGCAGCTTGAGCAGCTTGTACTGGCAGGCGTTGGTGTCCTGGTACTCGTCGACCAGCAGGTAGCGCAGGCGGTTCTGCCACTTGTTGAGAATCTCCGGATGGCTCTCGAAGAGCTCGACCGGCAGTGAAATGAGGTCGTCAAAATCGACCGCCTGATAGGCCTTCAGCGTCGCCGAGTAGCTCGCGTAGGCGCGTGCGGCGAGCGCTTCGGTGTCATCCTCGGCGTTCTTCAGCGCCAGGTCGGGCGGGACGAGCGCGTTCTTCCAGTTCGAGATGACGCTCTGCAGTTTGCGGATGGTCGCCTTGTCGACGCTGCCGGCGAGGTCCGAGACCATGCCGAAACAGTCGGTCGAATCGAAGATCGAGAATTTCGGCTTGTAGCCGAGCGCCTTCGCTTCCTCGCGCAGGATGCGCACGCCGAGCGAGTGGAAGGTCGAGATGCTCAGGCCCTTGACCGGCTTGCCGGCGAGCAGCTTGTCGACGCGCTCCTGCATCTCCTTCGCCGCCTTGTTGGTGAAGGTGATGGCGGCGATGTTGCGCGGCTCGAAACCGCATTCCTCGATCAGGTAGGCGATCTTCTGCGTGATCACGCGGGTCTTGCCCGAACCGGCGCCGGCGAGCACCAGCAAGGGGCCGTCGAGGTAGCGGATGGCTTCGCGCTGCGGGGGATTGAGAAGGGTGGACATCGGTGAAACCGGACTCGGGAAGGCGCTGCAAAGGGGCGCGATTTTAGCACGCGCCCACTGTCGACTGCCGCTACCGGTGTGGTCGGCGCGCGTGTCGGGTTACGCGATAAGGCCGCTAACCCGATCTACGAGAATCTGGCCAACACTTTCGATTGCCCCGGGGGCTGGCCGGCGCTTACTTGCCGAGTGCGCCGAAAACCGTCTGCAGCAGCTTCGAGCCGGTGCCGATCGGGTCCTTGCGGATTGATTTTTCCTGTTCGGCGATCAGCAGGAAAAGGCCGTCGAGCGTCTTTTGCGTGACGTAGCTGTCGAGGTCGGCGTCCTTTTCATCGATCAGTCCGAGGCTGGCGGCCTTGCCGGCGTATTGATTGTATTTGTCAGCCAGCTTCACCTTGGCGGTCGCCTGTTTGACGATCGGCAGGAATTTTTCACCGATCGGTGCCGAGGTGGTGCGCTTGAAATACTGGGTGGCTGCGTCATCGCCGCCGGTCAGAATTGCCTTGGCGTCGTCGAAACTCATGTTTTTTACTGCATTGACCAGAATCGGCTTGGCTTCGACCACCGCGGTTTCAGCCGCGCGGTTCATCGTTTCAATCAGCTTGTCGGCCTGTTTTTTCATGCCCAGCTTGCGCATCATCTTTTCTGCGCCCTGCAGGGATTCCGGCAACGGGATCTTGACGCGTGCATCGCCCATGAAACCGTTCGGCTTGCCCAGCTGGGTCACCGCCATGTCGGCGCCTCTTGACAACGCCTCCTTGAGACCCGACGAAGTCTCTTTGCCCGACAGATCGTCCACCCCAAGGGCCAGCGCCTGCGCGCTGAGGACAAGACCGAATACAATGGCGGCAATGCTGGAAAACCCTGAAAAATGACGCATCGAAAAATCCCTCACTGGTTGGTTTCCGGAATGAGCCGGGTACGCCAGCTTATCCTGCGCGCTACCCCGCCGGCAACCGGCTTTTATACTCGCGTCTGCCCGGCGCCGTAGCGCTATGAAAAAACCGGAATTACCGCACTGGCTGAAGCGTGCACTCGTTTTCAGCGCCGCACACCGCTATTACCCGCTGGTTGTGACGCTGATCTGTTTTGTCTCGACCGTGACATTCAGTTTTCCGTTCGCTGCTGTGCTGATCCCGGCCATTCTGCTGGCACCCCGGCGCTGGCTGAGTATCGGCGTGCTTTGCGGGATTGCCAGCGGTTGCGCGGCGGCGGTACTGGTCGAGATTTTCCAGTATCTGGGCTCGGCGTTCGTCCTCGCACGCTATCCGGAATTGCTGCAACTGGATGGCTGGCAAGGCGCCAGCGACTGGCTGCAAAACTATGGATTGATCGCCATGCTGATCATCGCGGCGTCGCCCATGCCACAAACGCCGGCGCTGTTCTTCTGCGCGCTGGCCGGCGTGTCGACACCAGGTATCCTGATTGCCGTGGGGATCGGCAAAACGGCCAAGTATCTGTTCCTCAGCTGGGTAACGGCCCGCTATCCGGGCCGTTTTGTGCACTACACCTGAGCCGCCTCAGGCCACCCCGGCGCTGTGCGCCTGCTGGTCGGCCCAATAGCTTGAGCGCACCATCGGGCCGCAGGCGGCGCCGGTGAAACCCATTTTTTTCGCTTCTTCTTCGTACATCTTGAAAATATCCGGGTGAACGTAGCGTGACACCGGCAGGTGGTGGCCGGACGGCGCGAGGTACTGGCCGATAGTGAGCATTTCAACCCCGTGCGCGCGCAGGTCGCGCAGGACGTCGAGGATTTCGTCGTCGGTTTCGCCGAGGCCGACCATCAGGCCGGACTTGGTCGGCACGTTCGGGTAGCGTTCCTTGAAGCCTTTCATGAAGGCCAGTGAGTGCGCGTAGTCGGCGCCGGGGCGTGCCTGCTTGTAGAGGCGCGGCACGGTTTCCATGTTGTGGTTGAGCACGTCGGGCAAGGACTGGCCGAGGACGTCGATGGCGATTTCCATGCGGCCGCGGAAATCGGGAACCAAGGTTTCGATGGTCGTGCTCGGCGACTTGTCACGCACGGCTTTGATCACGTCGGCGAAGTGCTGGGCGCCACCGTCGCGCAGGTCGTCGCGGTCGACGCTGGTGATCACGACGTAGCGCAGCTTGAGGTTGGCGACGCTTTCGGCGAGCTTGGCCGGTTCGTCGATATCGGGTGGCAACGGCTTGCCGTGGCCGACGTCACAGAAGGGGCAGCGGCGCGTGCAGATATCGCCGAGGATCATGAAAGTCGCCGTGCCACGCCCGAAGCACTCGCCGATGTTCGGGCAGGCCGCTTCTTCGCAGACGGTGTGCAGTTTCTGGTCACGTAGCATTTTCTTGATTTCGCCAAAGCGACCATCCGGGTTGCCGGCCTTGACGCGAATCCAGGCGGGTTTACGCAACTGCTCGGCGGGAACAATTGGAACGATCTTGATCGGGATGCGCGCCGTTTTCAGTTCGCCCTTTTCCTTGACGCCGGCCACTTTGGCGGCCGGCTTTGTTTTTTGTTCGCTCATTCCTTGCGCTCCAGTTGTAGGCTGAGATGCCCCGCCAGTGCTTGCGCCGCTTGTGACGGTGTCAGCGAAATGCCGAGGTCCCTGGTCTGCGTGACCGGCATGCCCGGATACCCGCAGGGGTTGATTGCCGTGAATGGCGATAGATCCATATCCACATTGAGACTGACGCCGTGGTAGCAGCAGCCCTTTTTGATGCGCAGGCCAAGCGCTGCGACTTTCGCCGAACCAACATAAACGCCCGGCGCTTTTTCATGACGCTCGGCCGCGACGCCGTGTGCGGCGAGCAGGTCGATCACCGCCTGCTCGATGCAGGTGACGATCTCGCGCACTTTGAGCTGGCGGCGCGGCAGATCGATCAGCAGGTAGATGACGACCTGGCCGGGGCCGTGGTAGGTGATCTGGCCGCCACGATCGATCTTGACCAGCGGGATGCCGATGTCGGTGAGCAGGTGTTCGGGTTTGCCGGCCTGCCCCAGGGTGTAGACCGGCGGGTGTTCGCAAATCCACAGTTGGTCGGGTGTTTCCGCCGTGCGTGTTGCGGTGAACTCCTGCATCGCCCGCCAAGTGGGTTCGTAGTCGACACGACCGAAATTTTGCACGACGAGTTGAGGAGTCACGGCAGGAGTCACGGCAGGTGTCACGGCAGGTGTCACGGGGCGTCGCCGGGATTGACTAGAGAACGACCTTGACCAGCGGATGGCTGGTCAGTTCCCGGTACAGCGCATCGAGTTGCGGTTTTGAGGTCGCATTGATGGTGCAGGTCAGGCTGACGTATTTGCCGCCGCTTGAGGCCCGCATTTCCATCGTGGCGCCGTCGAAATCGGGGGCGTGACGCAGGACGACGTCGAGTACGGCCTGCGCCAGGGCATCATTGGCCAGCCCCATGATTTTCAGCGGGAAAGCGCAGGGGAATTCGAGCAGCGTTTCCTGCGGTAGCGGGTCAGACATCGGATTTCCGCATCACGTCGTCGCGGAAGGCGCAGTACCAGGCATACATCTGCTTGCCAGCCGGCCCGGGCTTGCCGCTGCCCACAGGCTGGCCATCGAGCGTGGTAATCGGCAGCACTTCCTTGGTCGATGAAGTCATCCACAGTTCATCGGCGGTGCGCAGCTCGGCGTCGCTGATTTCCCGCACCTCGTGCGGCATGCCGTGCCGGGCGGCGAGTTCGAGCACCACGTCGTAGGTGATGCCGGCGAGCATGCGGTGATCCCTGGGCGGCGCCAGCAGGAGGCCATCCTTGACGACAAAGATGTTGGAGGCGGCGCCTTCGGTCAGGTAGCCGTCGCGCAACATGATGGTCTCGACACAGCCGGCATCGATCGCCTGTTGGCGCAGCAATACATTGGCGAGCAGCGCCACGGTCTTGAGGTCGCAGCGCAGCCAGCGATTGTCGAGCGCCGAAATCACCGCGATGCCGGCTTCGCGCTGCGCGGCCGAAGGCGTTACCAGCGGCGCCGTGAAAATGAAGGTGGTCGGCGGCACACCCGCCGGGAATGCCTGGTCGCGCTTGCTGTCGGCACCGCGCGTGACCTGGATGTAGACCGACTGATCGTTGAAAGGATTGTCGGCAATGATCCGTTCGACCAGCGCGCGCCATTGTTCAAGACTGTGCGGATTCGGCAGACGGATGCCGTCCAGCGTGATCTGCAGGCGCCGCAGGTGCTCGTCGATGCGGAAAGGCCGGCGCGAATAGACTGGAATCACTTCATAGGCACCGTCGCCGAACAGAAAACCGCGATCAAGCGGCGAAATTTTCGCGTCGCCAATCGGCAGGAATTGGCCGTTCAGATAGGCTGTCATATTGCTTCTTCACCCGGAAACTGAGGGAAAAGCAAACACCCAACGCGGAGGCGCAGAGGCGCAGAGGCAACGCAGAGAAAACCAGCTGTT
>JBIKLY010000100.1:0-11138 GCA_044359525.1 Rhodocyclaceae bacterium
TTCGGCCCAGATGCGGTCGACGCGCTCGAAGCCGGTGCGCAGTTTTTCACGAACGACGTGGATCAGCCAGGCAATGATCGGTAGCGGCAGCAGCGTGACCAGCGCCAGCCAGGGGTTGATCGAGACCAGGATGACCGTGGTCATGACGATCATCAGCACGTCGGTGACGAAATCGAGAAAGTGCAGCGAGATGAAAATGTTGATGCGGTCGGTTTCCGAACCGATGCGCGCCATCAGGTCGCCGGTGCGCTTGCCGCCGAAATACTCCTGCGAGAGTTTCAGCAGATGCTCGTAGGTCGTCGTGCGCAGATCGGCGCCGATGCGCTCGGAGACCAGCGCCAGCAGGTAGGTGCGCGCCCAGCCCAGCACCCAGGCGACGATCGCCGCGCCGAGCAGGCCGGAGAGATAGAGCATGACCAGTCCGCTGTCGATCGGCTTGCCGTTCTGATAGGGGATCAGCACGTTGTCCATCAGCGGCATGGTCAGATAGGGCGGCACCAGCGTCGCTGCCGTTGAAATCAGCGAGAGGATGAAGCCGGCGAGCAGACGCCAGCGATAGGGCTGGGCAAAACGCCACAGACGGAACAGCGTCCAGGTCGACGGCGGCTCGTGGATTTCCTTGCTGCATACCGGGCATTCTTCCTGCCCGGCGAGCAATGGCGTTTCACAGTTCGGGCATAGCGCGTGCGCGGAAGGCGGTGGCAGTTTGCCGGTAACCTGGAAAGCGAGTTGCCGCGTGAAGTGTTCGATCAGACGGCCGGCGGCGATGTCGCTACCCAGCGTATAGCGCCAGCAGGCGAGCCGGGCGTTGGCATCGAACAGTTCGAGGCTGCCGACGCCGGAGTGGTCGCGGCGCAGCAGCGCCATTCCATCGATGTAGGGCCGGATTTGCCACGGCGCATCGGGCGTCGCTTTGGCCAGCAGGCGGTGGTTGGTGACGACGACCAGGCCCGAGGCAAAGCGAAGCTGGCTATCCAGATCAATTTCCAGCCAGGCCAGTATTGTCTCGTCAGCGGCCAGCTGCGTTGCGACTTGCGCAGACCATGCGGCAGGCAGAGTGGAGGCGGCGGGAGAAGGCGTGGAGTTTGTCATCGTTGGGCGTTTGTTGGGCAAGGCAACCAGGGCGCGAAAGCCTGCAAGTATACCTGCCTTCGCCCTGCTGCTGGGAGTGGCCGCTTTCATGACAGTTCGCGGGTTTCTGCTGCTTGACATACAATCCAACGTTCATTAGATTGACCGCATGAAAACCAGACCCGCCAAATCGCTCCTCTACGAACACGTCGCGCGCATCGGCAAATCGCTGTCCAGCCCGAAGCGGCTGGAACTGCTCGAACTGCTTGGGCAGGGCGAAAAAACCGTCGAAACCCTGGCCGCCCAGGCCGGCATCGACATGCGTTTGACCAGCGCCCACCTCAAGGCGTTGCGCGAAGCCCGCCTGGTCGATACGCGGCGCGACGGCAAATACATCCATTACCGCCTGAGCGGCCCCGATGTGGCGCAGCTCTGGGTCGCCCTGCGCGAAACCGCCGAGGAACATCTGGTTGAACTGCGCGTCGCGCTGGCGCAGATGGCCGGCGATCCCGACAGCCTGTGCAGCGAAAGCCGGGAGAGCCTGCTGCAGAAAGCCCGGCAAGGCGAGATTGTCGTGATCGACGTCCGCCCGGCCAGCGAGTTCGCCGCAGGCCATCTGCCGTTCGCCCGCTCGATGCCGCTCGGCGAACTGGAAAAGCGCCTGGCCGATCTGCCGGCCGACTGTGCGATCGTCGCCTACTGTCGCGGGCCGTTTTGTCTGATGTCCGACGAGGCCGTCAAATTGCTGCGCGCCAAAGGTTTCGTTGCCCAAAAAATCAGCGACGGCGTCAGCGAGTGGGCGGCCAGCGGTCTGCCGATCGAAACGATAAGGTAGCGAAGCCAAGCATTTCATCGAACGCAAAAGGAGACTCGTCATGCAAACGCTATTCATTCTCAACGATGCGCCCTACGGCAGCGAGCGCAGTTACAACGCCTTGCGTCTGGCCAAAGCACTGGCCAAACGCGATGGCGAATCAGTGCGCGTCTTCCTGATGGGCGATGCCGTGGCCTGCGCCAAGGCCGGGCAGAAAGTGCCGGAAGGCTATTACAACGCCGGCGACATGGTGCGCATGGTCGGCGGTGAAGTGGGTTTGTGCGGCACTTGTCTCGATGCTCGCGGCATTGGCGCTGATGATGTGGTCGAGGGCGCCCGGCGCAGCACGTTGCTTGAGCTGACTGCCTGGACGGCGGAAGCCGACAAGGTGCTGGTGTTCTGAGCGCGCCATGTTCAAGGGGCTGAATAACGTTGCGCTGCTCGCCGGCAGCCAGGCGCTGATGCTTTCCGCCGTCGTCATGTCGATGGCGCTGGGCGCCATCCTCGGCAACACGCTGGCGCCCGACAAAAGCCTGGCCACCCTGCCGATTGCCCTGATGGTTATCGGCACAGCAATCGCCTCGCTGCCCGCCGCACTGCTGATGCGCCGTAGCGGGCGTCGTGCCGGTTTTCTGCTCGGTGCGCTGATCGGCGTCAGCGGCAGTCTGCTCTGCGCTTTTGCGCTGCACGCGCAGTCTTTTACGTTGTTTGTCGTCGGTCATTTTCTGCTTGGCAGTTATCAGGGTTTTGCCAACTACTATCGCTTCGCCGCCGTCGAAGCCACCGATCCAGCGCACAGCAGCCGGGCGATTTCCCTGGTGGTGGCCGGTGGCATCGTCGCCGCCTTTCTCGGGCCGCAACTCGGGCAATGGGGCCGCGACTGGTTTGCCGGCGACTTTTTTGTCGGCTCCTATCTGGCGCAAGGCGGCCTGAGTCTGCTGGCCTTTGTCTTGTTGAGTCGTCTGCGCCTGCCGCCGGTTGTGGTCGCTCAAGGCGGTGATGCAAGATCGCTGGGCGAGATTCTCGCGCAGCCGGCGTTGCAGGTTTCCGTACTGGGCGCCGCCGTCGGTTATGCGGCGATGATCATGGTGATGACGGCAACGCCGCTCGCCATGCTCGGTTGCGGGCTGCCGGGGAGCAGCGTGACGCCGGTCATTCAGTGGCACGTCGTTGGCATGTTCGCGCCGTCGTTTTTCACCGGCTCGCTGATCAAGCGCTACGGCGCGCCACGCATCATGCAGGCGGGCTTCCTGTTGCTGCTTGTCCATATCGTGATCGCCTTGTCCGGCAGCGAATTTTTACATTTTTTGTCGGCGCTGATTTTCCTCGGCCTCGGCTGGAACTTCGCCTTTATCGGTGGCACCGCGCTGCTGACCCAGACCTACCGGCCTGCCGAGCAACTGAAGGTGCAGGCGGTCAACGAGGCGGCGGTATTCGGGTTGGTGGCGTTCGCCACGCTCTCCGCCGGCTGGCTCTACAACCAGTTTGGCTGGGTAACGCTCAATCTTGCCGTGCTGCCGCTGCTGGTCGTCGCACTGTTTGCCGCTGTCGCACTGGAACGCCGCCGGCCAGCGCAGCCGATTGCCGCCTGAAACGAATCATCCAAAAAACCTCACCGCAAAGGCGCAAAGGCGCGAAGAACGCAAAGGAAAGAATAGGTTAAATAGCGCATATCATTCACCTTTTTGGTGAGCGACATGGGTAATCAAAAAAATCCCAAGCTGTTGAATTTCTTTGCGAAACTTTGCGTTCTTTGCGCCTTTGCGGTGAATAACTGCTTTTTCTAGGATCATCTGTTACGTACCCATAGCCAAGGAGATACCCGATGTCTGAAGCTCAGAAAACCGCACTTTCCACCCGCGCCATCCACGGTCATAGCGGCAAGGACGCGCACGGCAGCCCGCACACGCCGATCTACAACACGACGACTTTCGCTTTCGCGTCGACTGCCGACCTGCTCGACGTGGTCGATGGCCGCAAGCCTGGCAGCCTGTACACGCGCTATGGCCTGAACCCGAGCATCTTCGCGCTGGAGGAAACGCTGGCCGGGCTGGAGGGCGCCGAAATGGCCTGGGCCTTCTGCTCCGGCATGGCGGCCGAAGTCGCGCTGTTTATGACGCACGGTCGTGAGGGCGTGGTCTGCATCGGCGACGCCTACGGCGGCACGCTGGAACTGCTGGCCAGCCAGTTGCCGCTGCTCGGCATCAAGACCCATCTGATTCTCGGCAACGAGATCGAGCGGCTCGATGAACTGCTGGCCGGCGGCGCAAAACTGGTCTTCTTCGAAACGCCGACCAACCCGACGCTGGAACTGCTCGACATCCGCGCCATCGCCGCCATCGCCCATGCGCACGGCGCCAAGGTGGCGGTGGACAACACTTTCGCCTCGCCGGTCAATCAGCGCCCGCTGGAACTCGGCGCCGATTTCGTCGTGCATAGCGCGACGAAATATCTGGGCGGCCACAGCGACCTGACCGCCGGCACCTTGATGGGCAGCAAGTCCGATCTGCTGCCGGTGTGGAACTGGCGCAAGAACCTCGGTTCGATGATTGCCCCGGAGACGGCGTCATTGCTTGCGCGCAGCCTGCGCACGCTGGTCGTCCGGGTGCGCCAGCAGAACGCCGCCGCGCAGACGGTGGCCGAAGCGATGCTGCGCCACCCGAAAATTGCCCGTGTCTATTACCCCGGCTTGCCGGATTTCCCCGGCCATGCGCTGGCAAGCGAGCAGATGCATGGCTTCGGCGGCATGCTCAGCATCGAGATCAAGGGTTCGGCCGAAGACGCCACGCGCGTCGCCGACCGCCTCCGCCTCTTCGCCCTGGCACCCAGTCTGGGCGGTGCCGAAAGCCTGGTGACGCAGCCGTGCACCACCACCCACCACGGCCTGACGCCCGAGGAGCGCGCGCGTCGGGGGATTTCGGACGCCCTGTTGCGCCTGTCGATCGGTCTGGAAGATCCGGCCGATCTGATTGCCGATCTGGTGCAGGCACTGGCGTGAGCGCCAACGCACCAAGGCCGGTCTATCTCGATTACAACGCCACGACGCCGGTGGCGCCCGAGGTGCTGGCGGCAATGCTGCCCTGGCTGGCCGAGGATTTCGGCAATCCGTCGTCGGACCACGTGTTCGGGCAGCGGGCCGCCGGGGCGGTGCGTATGGCGCGGCGCGAAGTTGCCGATCTTATCGGCGCCACGCCGGAAGAAATCATCTTCACCGGCAGCGCCACCGAAGCCAACAATCTGGCGATCCTCGGCATCGCCCGGGCACTGGCCGGGAAAAAGCGCCATCTGGTGATCAGCGCCGTCGAGCATCCGGCGGTCGTCGCGCCGGCCCTGCGTCTGCAGGACGAGGGCTGGGCGCTGAGCGTCGTTCCGGTCGATGCGTTCGGCCGTGTCGATCCCCTGACCGTCGCGGCGGCCTTGCGTCCGGATACGGCGCTGGTGTCGGTCATGCATGCCAATAACGAGGTCGGGACGGTCCAGCCGATGGCCGAAATTGCCCGCTTGCTCAAGGCCGCCGGGGTGTTGTTGCATGTCGACGCCGCCCAATCGGCGGGCAAGCTGCCGGTGGCGGTCGACGCGCTCGGCGCCGATCTGCTGACGCTCGCCGGCCACAAGTTTTATGCGCCGAAAGGCATCGGTGCGCTCTACATCCGCGCCGCGACGCCGATCACTTCCATCATCGCCGGGGCGGGACAGGAACGCGGCTTGCGCTCCGGCACCGAGAGCGTGCCGCTGATCGTCGCCCTTGGCGCGGCGGCCCGGCTGGCCAAGGCGCGGCAGGCCGAAGCCGCTCCCCGTCTGCGCCTGCTGCGCGACCGGCTGCACGAGCAGCTGCTGGCGGAAATTCCGGGCGTGCAACTCAACGGCCATCCCGAATTCCGCTTGCCGAACACCCTGCACGTTTCCTTTCCCGGCGTGTCCGGCAAAGCGCTGCTCGCCGCCTGTGCCGACGAGCTGGCCGCCTCGCTCGGTTCGGCTTGCCACGCCCACGGCGATGCCGTCAGTGGTGTTCTGGCGGCGATGGGCTGCGATGCAGCGCGTGCGCTTGGTGCCGTGCGCCTGTCGGTTGGCTGGGGCACGAGCGCCGCTGAAATCGACCAGGCCGCCACCGCCCTGATGCAGGCGTACCGCCGGCTGACGCAACAAAACTGAAGTCGAGATAAATGGGCATCCCTCGCACCTTCACGGGGGATCGCAACTTTTTTTGAAATAAAAAAACGGGAGCCTCAGCTCCCGTTTTTGTTCTGCGACTGCGAACTTCGTTTAATACACGTCGTGCTGTGTGTTGTAGATGTTGAACTTGCCGGTCGGTGTGACCAGTCTTGGATCCTTGATCACAGCCTTCAGCTTGCGCGTCTTGTCGTCGACAATAACGATTGCCGAAGCTTTGTCCTTGGCGCTCCACACCGAGAACCAGACTTCGTCGCCAGCGACGTTGTATTCTGGCTGCACAACGCGGCGTGCGCCGTCGTCGGTCAGGCCGGACCAGTCGCCGATCGGCAGCACTTCAAAGCCGTCTTTCAGGTTCTTGATGTCGAATACGGCAATCGACTGGCTTTGCTTGGCGTCGGGGTTGAGCGTGGTGTCAATCCACAGGTTGCGCGACTTCGGATGCGTCTTGACGAACAGCGAGCCGCTACCCTGGCCCTTGAGCGTTTCGACAACCTTCCAGGCTTGATCCTTGTGCTTGATTGGATCGGTGCCGATCAGGCTGATCGTCTCGTCACCGAGGTGACCCGTTGCCCAGACCGGACCAAACTTCGGATGAACAAAGTTGGCGCCGCGCCCACCGTGCGGAATCTTGCCGACATCGACCAGTCCGGCCAGTTTGTCGTCCTTGGTATCAATTACGCCAACCTTGTTCGATGCATTGGCAGCGACCATGAAGTAGCGACCAGTTGAATCGAAACCGCCGTCGTGCAGGAAGCGGGCAACGTTGATGCTGGTGACCTTCAGGTTGTTCAGATCCTTGTAGTTAACAATCAGGATCTTGCCGGTTTCCTTGGCGGTAACCACGAACTCGGGGTTGTAATGCGAGCCGACAATGGCTGCAACGCGCGGCTCAGGATGGTATTCCTGGGTATCCACGGTCATGCCACGGGTCGATTCGATCTTCAGCGGCTTCAGCGTTTCGCCTTCCATGATGACAAACTGCGGCGGCCAGTAGGTACCGGCAATCGCGTACTTATCTTCATAGCCCTTGAACTTGGACGTTTCAACCGAGCGCGCCTCAAGACCCACCTTGATTTCCGCGACGTTGGCCGGTTCCGGCATCCACAGGTCGATCAGGTTGATACGGGCATCACGGCCGATCACGTACAGATAACGGCCGGATTTCGAGATGCGCGAAATATGGACTGCGTAACCGGTCTTGATGACGCTGATGATTTTCTTGGTCTTGCCGTCGATCAGCGCGATCTCGCCAGCGTCACGCAGGGTGACCGAGAACAGGTTGTCGAGGTCGAGATTGTTCATCTTCTTGGTCGGGCGCTTGCTCGGCGGAATCAGCACTTTCTGCGAGGCGAGCATTTCCTTCATACCCCATTCCGGCGGGGTTGGCGGCTCCTGCTGCACGTAACGCGCCATCATGTCGACTTCGGCGTCGTTCAGTTCGCCGGAGGTGCCCCAGTTGGGCATGCCGCCAGCCGATCCGTACTTGATGAAAACCTTGAGGTATTCGGTACCGCTTTCCAGGGTCTTGTCGGTAGTCAAAGGTTTGCCGGTGGCGCCTTTGCGCAACACGCCATGGCAGCCCGCGCAGCGCTGGAAGTAGATGTTCTTGGCCTTGTCGAACTCATCCTTGGTCATCGGAGGCGCTTTAGGGTTCACGTTCTGGTGCATATCGGCGTGTGCCAGTGGCGAACTCGCGGCCTGATAGTTTGATTCTTCAGCGCTCACCTTCGGTTTTGCCGCATCCTGGGCGTATACATTGCTTAGCGCCAAAGGCAGTGTCAGTGCAAAGAGCACCCCCACCTTGCGCCATGTTGCATAGGTCTTCATTGTCAAGCACCCTCGTTGGTTGGTAAATCGATTATGTTTGGGGTAATTTTTTGTTGCCGCGACACATTACATCAAAGTGCTTTCTATTTTTTTGATCTTAAGCAAATACTGGTTAGGTGGTTTTGTCATAGACGAAGTGTTCTGCAAGCCTGATTCCATGGCGGCTTGATCCACGTCAAGGCTGCTCAGAAGCACCTGTTTTCTAATACGCCGAATACTTTTTTGGGCTTTGCCATGTTCCGTATCTCCCAGTACATGCAGGAAATCGCCGCGCCGACGCCGATGGCGCCGAAGCGCAATCCACCGGCGCCGGTGGTTATCTGGAACCTGATCCGGCGTTGCAATCTGACCTGCAAGCACTGTTATTCGATTTCCGCCGACAAGGACTTTCCCGGTGAGTTATCCACCGACGAAGTATTTACGGTGATGGATGATCTGAAGCGCTTCCGTGTGCCGGTTCTCATTCTTTCCGGTGGCGAACCCTTGTTGCGGCCGGATATCTTTGATATCGCCAAGCGGGCGAAGGCGATGGGTTTTTATGTTGGCCTGTCGTCGAACGGCACGCTGGTCGATAGCTGCAATATCGACAAAATTGCCGAATGCGACTTCAACTATGTCGGTATTTCGCTCGATGGCATCCGTGAAACGCACGACAAGTTCCGTCAGATGAAAGGTGCCTTCGAAGCTTCGCTGGCCGGCATTCGTCTGTGTCGCGATCTTGGGTTGAAAATCGGCGTGCGCTTCACCATGACGCAGGACAACGCGCATGACCTGCCGGAGTTGCTCAAGCTGGTCGAGGACGAAGGCATCGATCGCTTCTATTTCTCGCACCTTAACTACGCCGGGCGCGGCAACAAGAATCGCAAGGACGACGCGCAGCACAAGCTGACGCGCTGGGCGATGGACCTGCTCTTCGATACCTGCTGGGAGTACCAGCAGCGCGGCCTGCACAAGGAATTCACGACCGGCAACAACGATGCCGACGGTGTTTATTTCCTCTACTGGGTGCGCAAGAACTTCCCGGACAAAGCCGAGCACGTGCAGGCCAAGCTGCGGCAGTGGGGCGGCAATTCGTCGGGCATCAACGTGGCGAACATCGATAACCTCGGCAATGTGCATCCCGACACCATGTGGTGGCATCACACGCTGGGCAATATTCGGCAACGTAATTTCTCGGACATCTGGATGGATACTTCCGACCCCTTGCTGGCCGGTTTGAAGCAGTATCCGCGCACGGTGTCCGGGCGCTGTGGTCAGTGCATCCATTTCGATATCTGCAACGGCAACACCCGCGTCCGCGCGCAGCAGATGACCGGCGATGCGTGGGCTGAAGATCCCGGCTGTTATCTCGATGACGAGGAAATCGGCGTCGCGCCGGGTGGCGAGCGTCTGACCGTCACTCCTTACGTGAAAATCCGGAGAGTCTGATGAACTGGCGCCTGTGGCTGTCTGCCTTCTGTCTTGCCGGCGTGGTCTCGTTGTCCAGTGCGGCAGACGTCAACGAGCTCTACAAGACGCACTGTGTTGCCTGCCATGGCGAAGGCCGGCTCGGCGGCGTCGGTCCGGCGCTGCTGCCGGAAAACCTTGAGCGCCTGCGCAAGCCGGAAGCGCTCAAGGTCATCCTTGAGGGGCGGGTGGCGACGCAGATGCCCGGTTTTGCCGACAAGCTGAAAGTCGAAGAGGCGCAGCAACTGGCCGACTGGATCTACACCAAGGTGGTGCCGGCGCCGGTCTGGGCCGAAGCCGAAATCCGCGCCTCGCAGATCGTCGACACGCAGGCCGCCAGCTGGCCGGCGACACCCGGCCCCGGCCTGCAGGGCGCCGATCCGCTCAATCTGTTCATCGTCGTCGAGACCGGCGATCATCATGTTTCGGTACTCGATGGCGACAAGCTGGAGCGCCTGCACCGCTTCCCCAGTCGCTACGCGCTGCATGGCGGGCCGAAATTTTCGCCGGACGGGCGTTTCGTCTACTTCGCCTCGCGCGACGGCTGGATCACCAAGTACGACATCTACAATCTGAAGGTGGTCGCCGAGATCCGCGCCGGGCTCAACACGCGCAACGCGGCGGTGTCGGGTGACGGCAAGTGGGTGATGGTCGCCAACTATCTGCCGCACAGTCTGGTGTTGCTCGACGCCCAAGACCTCAGTCTGGTGAAGATTCTGCCGACCCTGAACGCCAAGGGTGACAAGACCTCGCGCGTTTCGGCGGTCTATGATGCGGCGCCGCGCCAGAGCTTTGTCGCCGCGCTGAAGGACGTGCCGGAAGCCTGGGAAATCAGCTATGACCCGAATGCCGAGCCGGTCAACGAAGGTCTGGTGCATGATTTTCAGTACAAGGAGGGCGATTTCAAACCGGGCCTGTTCTACCCGCGCCGAACCCTGCTGAAAGATTTTCTCGACGACTTTTTCTTCACCCAGAACTACGCCTTCATTCTCGGCTCGTCGCGTTCGGCGACCAAGGGGCAGGTGATCTTCCTCGACGGGCGCAAGAAAGTTGCCGATCTGGACATGCCGGGAATGCCGCATCTCGGCTCGGGGATTACCTGGAAATGGACCGATGCGACAGGCAAGGAGCGCAACGTGATGGCCTCGCCGAATCTGAACGAAGGCCTGATTTCCGTCATCGATCTGGATACCTTTGAAAACATCAAGCAGATCAAGACGCGCGGGCCGGGTTTCTTCATGCGCAGCCATGAGAACAGCCGCTATGCCTTCACCGATTCGATGATGAGCAAAGAGTACAAAAACTACCTGCAGGTGATCGACAAGCAGACGCTGGAAGTCGTGCATGAGTTCAAGGCCGAGCCGGGGCAAACGCTGGCGCACGTCGAATTCACCCGCGACGGCCGCTATGCGCTGGCCAGCCTGTGGGAGATGGACGGCGCGCTGGTGGTCATTGACACCAGAACGCTCAAGGAAGTGAAGCGCATCCCGGCGAAGAAGCCGGTCGGCAAGTACAACGTCTGGAACAAGATCACGCGCTCCGAAGGTACGTCGCATTAAGCGCTGCTGCTGATGGCGCGCATCGTCCTGCTCAACAAGCCCTACGGTTTCCTCAGCCAGTTTACGCCGGAGGGGCGCTGGCGCGGGCTTGCAGATCTGCTCAAGATGCCCGGCGTCTATGTTGCCGGCCGGCTCGATGCCGACAGCGAGGGTCTGCTGCTGCTCACCGACGACGGTGGCCTGCAGGCGAAGATCGCCGAGCCGCGCCACAAGCTGCCGAAAACCTACTGGGTGCAGGTCGAAGGCGA